>CAJBVC010000812.1 GCA_903958915.1 uncultured beta proteobacterium | reverse complement strand
GTCCACGATCACCTGAAACTCGCTCTTGTTGTCAAAAGGCAGCATTTTCAGCACCACCCACTGCACCATGGTCAGACCCACTGAAAGCATCAAAGCCACCAGGATTCCCGCCAGCAAGAGCCAGCGCTTGCGTGCGCTGTTGAGGAATGGCAACAGGACTAACCGGAAGACGCGTTGCAATCGCCCTTCCGGCAAAGGTTCGACGGTGTCGTACTCACAAGGTTCGTCGGAGGTGGGCTTGTGGTGAATGACATGCGGCTTCATCAGTTTGAGCGCCAGCCACGGGGTCACTGTGAAAGCAATCGCCAGCGAGATCGCCATGCCCAGGCTCGAGTTGATCGGAATCGGGCTCATGTAGGGACCCATCAGGCCTGACACAAAGGCCATTGGCAGCAGCGCTGCAATGACCGTGAGCGTTGCCAGAATGGTGGGGCCACCCACTTCGTCCACCGCCAGGGGAATGATGTCCTTGAGTGCTGCGTGGGGAGTGAGTTGCTGGTGTCGGTGGATATTTTCTACCACCACAATCGCATCGTCGACCAGAATACCGATCGAGAAGATGAGTGCAAAGAGCGACACCCGATTCAAGGTAAAGCCCCAGGCCCAGGACGCAAACAGCGTGGCGGTGAGCGTCAGGATCACCGCAGCACCCACGATGACCGCTTCGCGTTTACCCAAGGCGAACCCCACCAGCAGGATCACCGAACCGGTCGCAAACGCCAGTTTCTGAATCAGCTTGTTGGCTTTTTCGGCGGCGGTTTCGCCGTAGTCTCGGGTCACCGACACTTCGGTGTTGGACGGGATGACGGTGTTGCGCAGCGATTCCAGCCGTGCACCGACAGCGCGCGACACATCCACTGCATTCTCGCCAGGCTTCTTGGTAACACTGATCGTCCCCGCCGGATAGGCGTTGCCTGCCACGGGGTTGCTGGCCTTGGCGTTCGAGTCGGTGCTAAAAGCGGCGCCGGGTGTGAACCACACATAGCGCTGGGTTTGCTGGGTGCCGGCCTCGACGCGGGCCACATCACGCAAGAATACGGGCTTGCCCTGGTTCACTCCAACCACCAGGTCGCCTACATCTTGCGCCGAGCGCAGGAACTCACCAGCATCCACACTCAGCATCTGGGCGCCGGCACCCGCCTTGGGGGGCTCAAGAACATCGCCCGCGGGCATGCCGAAGTTGGCAGCCGACACAATCTTCTTGAGCGACAGCAAGTCAATGCCACGCTCGCGCATGCGGGTCGGCTCCACGTGGATCCGAATGGCACGCCCGGGGCCGCCCATCGTTTGAACTTCCCGTACACCAGGAACCGCCTTGAACTCGACTTCCACCGAGTGGGCAACTGCCTCCAGATCAGCGGGAGACTGCCCCTCTTTGCTCCATAGCGTGACGGCAACCACGGGGACATCGTCAATGCCCTTGGGCTTGACAATGGGGGTCAGGGTGCCGAGGTCGCGTGGCAACCAGTCCTGGTTGGCATTGAGCACGTCGTACAAACGCACCAGCGCTTCGGTACGGGCCACGCCTACCTTGAACTGTACGGTCATCACCGCCAAACCGGGACGCGCCACCGAGTAGGTGTGCTCAATACCGGCAATCTGTCCGAGCACCTGCTCCGCTGGCCGCGCGACCATGTTCTGTACATCGGCGCTGCTGGCTCCGGGGAAGGGAATCAGCACATTGGCCATGGTCACATTGATCTGTGGCTCTTCCTCGCGCGGTGTCACCAGCACCGCAAAGAATCCCAGCAGCAGCGCCACCAGTGCCAGCAGCGGCGTGAGTGCGTTGGCCTGAAATGCCGCAGCGATGCGACCTGATACACCCATTTTTTCTGTGTCAGCCATGGTGTTCACTTGGCGCTGGCTGCGGGTTTGGCATTGGCAAAGCCTGCACGGATGGCATCCAGGGCAATGGTCTCACCCGCTGCGAGGCCAGCCTGCACTTCAATGCCTTCGGCGCCGGAGTTCGCGCCCAAACGGACCGCACGCAAGGAGAATCCTTGTGGCGCCACCACATACACCGCGGTCAGTTCGCCGCGTCGGACAATGGCCGACAGGGGTACCAACAGTTTGTTTTGCTCCTGCGCAACGGTTTGCAAGAACCGCACTCGTACCTGTTGCCCTGG
>CAJBVC010000811.1 GCA_903958915.1 uncultured beta proteobacterium | reverse complement strand
GGATGTTGCGACAACAGCGCTGCAAATTGCTTTCTGCCGGGTGAAATCACCATGGGAGAGGGTGATGTGTACTTGGGGGATATAGGTGGCAGCCCGTTTTACATTGGCAAGGCGCAGTATGAGTACTGGAAGCACACGCAGCTCATTATTGATGTGATTGAAGGTACCGGGGGCACGTTCTCCCTCGAAGGTCCAGAAGGAAAAGCGTTTCATACACGTTCCAGAGTCTTTACTGCTACAGAAATGAACGAACTATTGGGCGAATGATTGGGGCTCACGACGTGCGGGAAGTGCCCAGCGGTGTGCCAGGGATCTCGTGCCTTTGTTGCTGTGATGAGCTGGTGCGGGTCGTTCCGTCTGGCACCAAGTCTGGGTCATTAACCACTGCATCGGCCAAGAGCTGTTTTCAGCCACTGCGTATCCACGGCGCCTACCCTGGATAGACAGATTCTGTGCTGTGCATTCAGAACGACGGTATAGGGCAAGGCGCCTGTGGCGTTGCCAAATCGCCGCAGCAAACCGTCCGACTGCGCAGGTGCGCTCAGTTGCAGGTAGGCGATGCGGTATCGATCGACAAAGCGTCGGGCACGCGACGCTTCCTCGGTGGCAATGCCGATCACCGGGACTTCGGCATGCGCTTGTGAAAACTCGGACAACACCGGCATCTCAGCTACGCATGGCGGGCAGTCGCTGCGCCAGAAGTTCAGCACCACTACTTTGCCATTGAAGTCACTCAGGCGCACGAAGGCGCTGCCATCCAACCTGGCCAGTTCCAGACGCATGGTGTCGCCGGGCGTTGCAGCCGCGCCGCCAGCAGGTGCAAGACAACCCGCGCCAATGATGCCGAAGAAGGCCAGCCGCATCCATAGACGCGGTCCACCCAGCGAGCAATCACTCAAAACGCAAGCTTGACGCCGGCAGTGATGGCGCGCCCCAGGTTGGGACCCCAAATGTGGGTGACATCCATGGCGCCGGTGGGGTCCACCCACAGAAAGCTGTCCTTGTCGGTCTGTTTGTAGTCCAGCAGGTTGTTGATGCCCAGATAGCCCGATACCGTCTTGGAGAACTGGTAATTGGCGTGCAGATCGACCTGCCAGAACGAGGGGCTGTTGCCGGGCTTGGCCTGGCCGTTGAGGTCATAGCGTTGGCTCTCCGCATAGTTGTAGAAGCGTGCGAGGTCTTGTGGGCCGGTTAGCGTGGCTTTCAGGTTCAGGTTCAGCGGACCCTGCCTGTGCTCCACTGCGAAGCTCAGCCGGTAGTCAGGTCTTGCAAACAGGCTGCCCTGAAAATCAGCCGTATCGAAGTCGTAGTGGTAAGCCTCTGCGCCAAGAGTCAGCGCAGTCCGAGGCGAGACCTGCCAGGTGCCCAGAAAATCGATGTTGCTGACGGTGTAGGCGCTCGGTGCGGGCTGCAACATCAAAGCGGTGTCGTTGTCCGGGTCGGCCACAAACAGAGCCAGATGGTGAATGCGCGTGTGGTTTAGCGAAAGCGTTCCTGTGACGCGGTCGCCTGAGTAGTTCAAGGCATAGGAGAGGTTTTCCGAGGTCTCCGCCTTGGCGCGCGAGCGGTCCACCCGTGATGCCTGTAGCACCGCGTGTTCGAGCTCAAAAAACGAGGTTGGCATGCGGTACCCGGTGCCTGCCGAGACACGGCTGGCCAGCTCATCCGTGTGGTGCCACAGCAGATTCATGCGCGGCGAGGTGATGGTGCCGTAGATGTTGTTGTCGTCATAACGCAGGCTGGCGTTAAGCTCCAGACGCTCGTCCAGCGCCGTGCGATACGCTTGCACAAAGAGTCCCGGCGTGCGGTACAGATAGGCATCGGCGTCGATGCTCGGTGCCGGCAAAGGCAGCGTGTTGGGGCTGTACGAGCGGCTGTGCAGATCTTCGTAGCGGTACGACACGCCGGTGGTCACAAGCGTTGCGCCAAGCGGGGTTTGCAAACTACCTTCCAAATAGTATTGCTGCTGCTTGCCAAAGTAGTCAGCGTCTCCGCCGTACCAGGAGTCCTGCTGGTGCTCGGCGTACCCCAGTGCCAGACGCAGGCGACCGACGTCAAGATTGCGTTGCGCAGTAGTCACGAGCTGGTCGCGCCGGGTCTTGATGATCTGGGCAAAGCCGAAGCGACCGTCTTCGTAAGCCGCACCCAGGCCACCCGTGGAGGGGTCGATCCAACTGTCGCGGTCCGGCGAGCCGTTGATGCCTTTGCTGAAGTCAAACGGGTTGCCGCTGCGGTCTGCCCGCACGCCGTCATAGTCGGTACCCAGCGGCCCACCCATGCGCGTTTCTTCCAGGTGGTCCAGCCGCGCCTTGACCT
>CAJBVC010000810.1 GCA_903958915.1 uncultured beta proteobacterium | reverse complement strand
GGTGGTACGTGCGCTGAGCAAGTCGCTCACCTGCCTGGCCATGGCGTTGAAGCGTCGGCTAAGGCTGGCCAACTCGCGCGGGCCGGTTTCAGGCAACAGTCGGGGCGTCGCACCTTGCCCGATCAAGGCGCTGGCGGCTTCCAGTCGTGCCAGCGGCTCGGTGATGCGCCGCGCGAGCCAGTAAGCCAGTGCGATGACAAAAAACAAGCCACCCACCAAACCAATCAAAAGTGCTGTGAAAGGTTGGCTGTCAATACGCGACTTCTCCAGCCCCACGCCCAGAAGGCCATTGCCCGTGGGCACATTGCACCAGTACCAGGTGGCGCCGTCTGCATTCTCACTGAGCAGATGTTGATCGGTGCCGATGCGACGCGCCAGCGCTTCCTCGAGCACATAAAAGTAAAACGGATGCCATTCGTCCTGCCCTGGGCTCTGACTAGCGGGTCGCAAGGCCAGCGCGTGACTGGCCAGCAACTCCTCTTCAAACGCCGGGCGTGTAAGGGGTGGCAGCTCAGCCCAGGTCTGCGCCGAGAGCACCATCAAACCGGCCAGATCATCGGCCGAACGCCGTGCCAACGGCAGCAAGACAAACAGCACAAACAGTGCGACAACCAGAACCTCAATGACGATGAAGGCGCCAGCCAGCATCAGGGTGCTCTGCTGCGCCAGACTTCGCGCGGGCCTCAGGGCGACCCCCCGTTCGGGTTAAAAAGATATCCTTCTCCGCGCACCGTGCGAATGTAGGCCGGTGCTGCCGCTTCGGTCTCGATCTTGCGCCGCAGGCGGGTCACGCGGTTGTCGATGCTGCGGTCAAACGGGTCACGCTCATAGCCACGCAGAATGTCCACCAGCATGTCGCGCGAGAGCACTCGGTTGGGGCGCGCGGCAAAGGCCGCCAGCAGGTCAAACTCGGCGCTTGTCAGTGCGATCTCAACACCTTCTCGCAGCAGGCGGCGCCCCTCGGTGTCGAGCGAAAAAGGACCAAAATGTGGCTGTACCCCAGGCGCTGCAACGTCCGCTGCAGCAGGGTGCCCACGCCGCAATAGGGCGCGCAGGCGTGCCAGCAATTCACGCGGCCCAAAAGGTTTGGCAAGGTAGTCATCGGCGCCCACCTCGAGTCCGATCACGCGGTCCATTTCCTCGCCGCGGGCAGAGAGCATCAGAATGGGTATGGACGATTGCGCGCGCAACCAGCGCGTCAATGACAGGCCGTCTTCACCCGGCAACATCAGGTCCATCACGATCGCATCGGGTGTCGTGACGGCCAGGGCAGCGCGCATGGCCACACCGTCGCCGGCGGTCGTGACGTCAAAGCCATTGGCACCCAGATAGGTGCAAAGAAGGTCGCGCAAATCCGGGTCGTCGTCGACAACAAGAATGCGGGGGGAGGTTAGGGCGCTCATGGTGGTGTGAAGGCAGTTTAAGTCATGCGCAGGAATCGTCCCTGCTTTGCGACGCAGCGACACCTGTGGCGACAAACGGATACACAGCGCGGCTGTCGTGACATGATGGAGCGACACACGCGATGCATCCTACAAGCACCGGAAACAACCATCATGAACAAGCGCACTACTCTCCTCACATTGTTGTTGCTGATCGTGACGGTATCGGTTTCTGCCCAGAGCC
>CAJBVC010000809.1 GCA_903958915.1 uncultured beta proteobacterium | reverse complement strand
GTTGGACACCAGTTCGGGCAGGAAGCCCACCGGGTAAGGCGTCTTGATTTCCACCGTGTATTTGTCGACCGCTTTTACGCCCAGTTCAGATGTCGGCTTTTTGCCCTCGGTAATTTCCTTGCCATTGGCGAAAAACATGCCAAACGTGCTGGCGTACTGCGATGCCGTCTTGGGGTCTACCAGCCTGCGCATGCCGTAAATGAAGTCTTCCGCCGTGACGCTGTCGCCGTTGGACCATTTGGCGTTCTTGCGCAGGTTGAAAACCCACGTGGTTGGGTTTACCTGCTTCCAGGTTTCGGCCACGCCGGGCACCACTTTGCCAGTGCCATCGGTGGCGGTCAGTCCCTCAAACAATTCGCGGGTGACGTTGTTGGCGGGCACGCCTTCGGCCAACATGGGGTCCAGCGTATCTGGCTCCGAGCCATTGTTGCGGGTCAGCGTCTGCGTGGGGTGCAGTTGAACTCCGGGTGGGATCTCCGCAGCAAAGCCACTGCCCAGCAAGGCAGCGCACAAAGCCGCGGTAGCGGCCGGTTTGAATAGGGGGTGCATAAGGGTTCCTGTCAGTACAAGATGCAAAGGAGCAAATTGTAGGGGGGAGCGACTTGGCCGGAGAAATGATTGTTGAATCAGGCTGCAGCGCCCGTAGAACGTGCGCAAGCTGCTCCAATTGTTGTAGCAGTTCAGTCTGCAATTGCGTAGCCTAACACCCAAGCCGGTGGACCGGGTGTCCCTTCTCTGGCCTGTGCTCGCGGGCGGTCGGTGCTAGTGTGCGTCGGTTATTGCGTCAACACATTGGCTGGCGTGCCGAGTCTGCGGCAACCGCAAATTGCAGGCCGCCGAAGGGACACCCGGCCCACCGGCTTGGGTGGCGGGCTTGAAGCGATTGCTGGATTTGGTGAGCGGCAAGTATGCGGAAACCAGGTGCACAACCATGCAAGAGCCGCTTGTCAAATCCTGCATAAGTGCCCAAAGCTGACGTTCAGCGATGCATCGTGTTTGGGTTTGAGGTCGAAACGCTATAAAACTCATCAAAATGAGGCGTGGGCGTTTTCACCAGACGCTTGCCAAAACTTTGATGGTGGGGTTGCAGCAAGAAAACCACGTAACCCGCCTCCAATACCGACAGCCAAGCCGCAATGGCTTGTGTGTATTGGTCCGAGAGCCAGCGAGGCCAGTTCCGCGGTGGATCTTGGGAACCATGTATCAACATTAGAGCCCTATTTATTGCTCGCGGCGCTACGTGGACGTTGACCACGGCACAACACTGCAGGCGATGTTTGCAGACGCGATTTGATATATGGCTTGCCATATGGCTAGTATTGCCATATACTGTGATACATGGCAATACATCAAACATCGACCCCTAGACCGACCGCGCGCGTCGGATGGAATAACCGTTCGCAGACCGTCACGATGCCGCTCGAATATCGGTTCCCCGAGTCTGTGCGCGAGGTGTTCATCCGCCGAGAAGGAGAAAGCGTGGTCTTGACGCCGCGCCCGACCGATTGGTCTGGCTTCTTCGCTTCAGGAATGACGGCCTCTGCCGACTACATGGCAGAAAGCGAACGCATGCCGATTCAGGAGCGTACGTTTTGACGGCGCAACTGTTCATGCTGGATACCGATACCTGCATCTTTCTCATGCGAGGTGAGTCCCAGACGCTGG
>CAJBVC010000808.1 GCA_903958915.1 uncultured beta proteobacterium | reverse complement strand
TCCAG
Source organism: uncultured beta proteobacterium (assembly GCA_903958915.1). Lineage (GTDB taxonomy): Bacteria > Pseudomonadota > Gammaproteobacteria > Burkholderiales > Burkholderiaceae_C > Allorhodoferax. The sequence continues at coordinate 4,250 of CAJBVC010000808.1, read as the reverse complement.
CAAGCGGTCAGCCTCGTCGAGGACCAACGTCTGCACTGCGCCAAGCTGTACTGCGTTGTGATCGAGCAGATCCAGCAGGCGCCCTGGCGTGGCGACCACCACATCGGCACCGCCGCGCAAAGCCAGCATTTGCGGGTTGATCGAGACCCCACCGAATGCGACGATGACCTTCAATCGATGACTCTGGCCGGCAGCAAGCTGGCGCAGCACAGAGTCCACCTGGGCCGCCAGTTCGCGCGTGGGTACCAGCACCAGGGCACGCACTTGGCGCGGCGTAGCGGCCTTGCTGTGCAGCAGGCGCTGCAGCAACGGCAAGCAGTAGGCTGCGGTTTTGCCAGACCCGGTGGGAGCGCAGCCCTGCACATCGCGTCCCAGCAAAATGGCCGGTATGGCGGTCTGTTGAATCGGTGTGGGTTCGGTCCACCCCAGAGCGACGGCCTTGTGTGCCAGTGCCGTGTCGAGACCGAGGGCCGCAAAGGGCATGCTGTCCTAGGCCTTCAGGGTTGACGTGTCACCCAGCAGGTCAGCGTCGGGTAGGGTGGCGCATAGGCGCTCCAGGTCCAGCCGCAGCAGGCCAACCACCAGGGGCGGCAATGTGCCCAAGGTTTCGGCATGGACGACAGGCGTATCTGCCAGCAGTGCAGCCAAATGCACCACCGCGCCGAGCGTGGAAGGCTCGGATCCCTGCAACGGCTGCGAGCACGACTGCAAGGCATCGGTCAAGGCTTGCGGAAAATCCCAGCGCCTGGCGATCTCGGCGGTAATCTGCCCTTCATCAAAACCACAGGACGTGCGCTCACGCGCCCAGCGCTCGCCCGGCGCGCAGGGCTGCTGCTCAATCGCAGCGAGCAAGCCGGGGTGCTTTTGAGCGATGACCAACTCCCCCAATCGCAGCATCATTCCAGCGAGCCACGCGCGTTGCTCGTCCATGCCGATGCTGCCCGCCAGCCACCGTGCATAGCCGGCACACAGCAAACTGGCGCGCCAGAAATCCAGCCGGTTCAAGCCTTGTGGCATGGAGAAAACGTTTGTCATGCAGATCGAAAGCGCCCGCGCTCGAATCTGCGACAGGCCCACCACACTGACCGCACTGTCGAGCGAATCGACGCTGCGTGACAAACCAAAGAGGGCGCTGTTGGCCATGCGCAACAGGGTGGCGGTGAGGGCCGGGTCCTTGGCGATGATGTTGCGGATGGTCGTGACATCGGCGTCTTCGTCATCGAGCGTACGAATCAGCGAATGCGCTACCTCGGGCATAACCGGCAGCTTGACGGACTGAAGGAAAGGGGCGATATCGGCCATGGGAGAAAAAAGGGGTAGGCACCCCAATGGCTCGGCGAGCTACTTTGGCGCGGGAGTCTTCATTTTAAGGCCACAAACTGGGGCCACAGCGCAGCGCCAGCACTCGGGCGTGCGCGCCTTGCAGACGTAACGTCCGTGCAGGATCAGCCAATGGTGCGCGTCGGTAAGGTACTCCACAGGAATGCGGGCGAGCAACTTGCGTTCCACATCGATGGGCTTCCTGCCTGGCGCCAGCCCGGTGCGGTTGCCCAGGCGAAAAAGATGGGTATCCACAGCCATCGTGGGTTCGCCAAAGGCGACGTTGAGGACTACATTGGCCGTTTTGCGGCCGACGCCCGGCAGTGCCTCGAGCGCCGCGCGTGTGCGTGGGACGCTACCCCCGTGCTGGTGGACCAGAATCTCACAGGTTTTCATCAGGTGCCGCGCCTTGCTGCGGTACAGGCCGATGGTGCGGATGTGTTGCTCCAACCCCTCCAGGCCCAGCGCCAGCATTTTGTGCGGCGTAGGAGCCACAGCAAAAAGGCGCCACGTGGCCTTGTTGACACCGACGTCGGTGGCCTGTGCAGAAAGCACCACCGCCACTAGCAACTCAAAGACGGAGCTGAATTCGAGTTCGGTTTGGGGATGCGGATTGGCGGTTTTCAGGGTGGCAAAGAAAGTTTCAATTTCCGCAGGTTTCACGTGAGTGTCACATTCAAGAAGGTTTCGCGCGCTGGAACCGTAGCACGCATCCAGTCCAGATCAAGTTTCAGCGAGTCGATAACTTCCACTGGTAACTCCTCGATGGCCTGCCGCGCGTCCGTGGACTCCGCCAGCAGATAGGCCAGGTGCAGCGCAGCGCCGAGGCGCGAGAATGCCTGCTCCAGGAGCGGATCTGATGCGCGTTGCAGCGCCTGGACCATCTGCATCGGAAAATCCCATCGTCGCGCCAACTCCGCGGTGATCTGGCCCTCACTGAAGCCGACCAGTTGCTGTTCACGTTGCCAGCGTTCACCGGGTCGCATCGGTTGCTTTTCTATTTCCTTCAGCGCCTTGGGCTGAGCACGGCCAATCAGCAGTTCACCCAGACGCAGCATCATGCCTGTGAGCCAGGCGGTCTGCGTGTCGATGCCCAGGGTGCTGGCGAGCCATTGGCAGTAGCCGGCGCAGGCCATGCTGGACTGCCAGAACGCCTTGCGATCGAGTCCCGTGATGGTCGGGAATGCTCCAGCCAGGCAGGCGCCCACCGCCACGGCGCGAACACGGGCCAGTCCGACCAGGGCGAGTGCTTCATCCAGGGTGCCCACACTCCGTGGCAAGCCAAACTGCGCGCTGTTGGCCAAACGCAGCAACTGCGCGCTCAGGGCAGCGTCTTTGGCAATGATGGCACTCACCTGCTGCACCGAAATCGACTCCTGGTTCAGGCTGTGGATGAGTTCACGCGCGACCTCATTCATCGAAGGCAATTCGACAGAGGCAAAAAAAGAATCAAGGCTGGACATGGCGTACCTGTAAACGGGGGAGGCCTGCAATCGGTGACAATTTACCCTAAACCACCCAACGACTCAGAATCCATGCAATTTGCCAACCGCCTGAACCAAGTAGAAACATCGGCCATCCGTGAGCTTTTCAAGTTGCTGGGCAAGCCCGGCATCATCAGCTTTGCCGGTGGCTTTCCCGACAGCGCCCTGTTCGATGTGGAAGGCATCCGCGAAGCATCGCTGGCGGCACTGTCGCAGGCGCCAGGTGCGGCGCTGCAATATGGTGCGACCGAAGGCTACCAGCCCCTGCGTGAGCAACTTGCGTCCTTCATGCAGGCCAAGGGAACCAAGGACCTCAGCGCCGAGCAGTTGATCGTCACCACCGGCAGCCAGCAGGCATTGGACCTGTTGGGCAAGACCATGATTGATCCCGGTGACAAGGTGATTGTCGAAGGCCCCACGTTTCTCGCCACCATCCAGTGTTTCCGGCTCTATGGTGCCGACCTGGTGAGTGCCCCGATCGATGCCCACGGTGTGCAAACCGATGCGCTGGAGCAATTGATCATCCAACACAAGCCCAAGATGGTGTATCTGATCCCCACCTTTGGCAATCCCAGCGGAGCGACGCTGAGCCTGGAGCGCAGACGGCGGGTGCTGGAGCTGGCGGTGCAGTACCAGACCCTGGTGGTCGAAGACGACCCCTACGGCGACCTGTATTTTGGCGCTGTGCCGCCGCCATCGTTGCTGGCGTTAAGCGCGTCGGTGCCAGGCAGCCGTGAATTGCTGGCGCATTGTGGCTCACTCTCCAAGGTGCTGTCACCGGGCTTGCGCGTGGGCTGGATGATTGCGCCGCCCGAGCTGCTGGTCAAGGCCACCATGTGCAAGCAGTTCAGCGATGCCCATACCAGCACTTTCGCGCAGGCCACTGCTGCGCAGTACCTTCTCGCCGGGCGCATGCCTGCCACACTCGCCAAGGTGCGTGCGGTGTATGCTGAACGTGCCCAAGCCATGGGAGACGCCTTGCGGCAGGAATTGGGCGCGGCCATTGACTTTGTGCAGCCCCAGGGAGGGTTGTTTGTATGGGCGCGTTTGACCGGGGCAGACGGTAAGGTCAACGACGGACAGGTATTGGCCCAACGTGCGATTGAAAAAGGCGTGGCCTTTGTTCCCGGTGTTCCGTTTTATGCCGGCACGCCCGATGTGTCGACCTTGCGTTTGAGTTTTGCCACCGCTGACATCGACAAAATCAGGGAAGGCATTGCGCGCCTCGGCCAGGCGCTTTGATCGCACAAGGCTGCGATCCGAAAGCCCTGGCGCAGGCGCCTGAAAAACCAGTAGCGCTACGAAATCAGTAGCTGGTCACGCACTGCCGGCAAGCGCTGGAGGCACTTTCTCTTCAAATCTGCAAACGCCGTCATGCCAGATGTCGAAGCTCGCGCAGCGCCACGGAAATCGGTGCCAGGTCTGGAGTTTGTGCGCTGATATTGG
>CAJBVC010000807.1 GCA_903958915.1 uncultured beta proteobacterium | reverse complement strand
TGGCCGCACTGTGTGGTGCCGAGTTGGTGGCGCTCAAAGTAGTTCCCCGCTATCCTCAGAGTTATTTCGAAGGCGGAATCGCACTGCAGGCGGAAGAAGTTGGACGCGTCGAAAAACAGTGGGCCGATGACGGTCAGGCGGTGGTTGATGCCGTCAAAAAAGCTGCTGGCGCTAAAGGCGTCGTCGCACAGGCTTTGACGGTGAAATCGGATGTGGTTTCAGACGCCGTCCTGAACGCCGCAAAAAAGCAGCAGTGCGACCTGATCGTCATGGCGTCGCATGGACGCAAGGGCATCAAACGCCTGTTACTGGGCAGTGAAACCCAGCACGTGCTGACCCACTCGTTGATTCCGGTGCTCGTATTGAAGTAACAAAGTGCCCCTTTACGCCCGTAGATAAAGCGTACCATGCTACCGAACTTGTAGCATCTCGACTGCCAGGCGGTCCGCTAATGTTCTTCCTGAAAACGTTCGCGCACTGCCATGGCCTCGTCCCATACTCTAAAAAACGCATCGATACAGGCGGGATCGAAGTGTTTTCCTGACCCTTCCCGCAGAAAGTCGGCCGCCGCTTCCACCGTCCAGGCCTGCTTGTAAGGCCGCTCTGAGGTGAGAGCATCGAACACGTCGGCCACGGCCACAATGCGACTGAAAATCGGGATGTCATCTCCCTGAAGCCCGTTGGGATAGCCAGACCCATCAAACTTTTCGTGGTGGCCACGCGCAATTTCGGCGCCCGCCTGCAGCACACGCGACGAACTGCCCTTGAGCAGTTCGTAGCCGAAAACGGCATGCTGCTTCATGATTTCAAATTCTTCGCCGTCGAGCCGACCGGGCTTGAGCAGGATCTTGTCGGCAATACCCACCTTTCCGATGTCATGCAATGGCGCCGCTTCGAGCAGCAGTTCCTGCTCTTCCAGCGGGAGCGATAGCTCGCGCGAAATCAGTCGCGAGAAATGCGCCATGCGCAAAATATGGGCCCCGGTCTCCGGGTCACGGTACTCCGCCGCACGACACAGTCGAATCACCGTTTCGCGTTCCCGTTCGAGAATTTCGTGGGTGGCCTTGCGAACCTCTTCGGCCAACCAGGCAGCGCGGTCCGCCAATTGTTTGCGTGCATCGCTGACCACCAGCATGTTGCGCGTGCGTGCCAGAAACTCCACCTTGTCCACCGGCTTGGTAAGGAAGTCATTCGCACCCATGTCCAGCGCACGGTAACGCAGTTGCTTCTGGTCATTGGCGGTAATCATGAGCACGGGCACCCATTCGCGCCCTGGTATCTCTCGCAAGCGCCGGATGAATTCCAGCCCGTCGATGTCGGGCATCATGTAGTCCACGATAACCAGATCGGGCACGTGCTCCTGCACCCACACCAGCCCATCAATCGCTTGCGCAAACGTCCGTGGCTCGCAATCGTCCAGCTTCTTGACGAGCGCAGAAAACAGGATCAGATTGATCTCGGTGTCGTCAATGATGAGCACTTGGTGGGGCACTGTGTAGACCTCTTAGTCGTTACGCTATTTATCGTTACTGCATCAAATGGTCAGGAATTGCAGCGATCACGAGATCGAGCTCTACCACCAGTGGATCTACCAACGCGGCGACACCCGCAGCGTTGGATTGCATCGCCATACGCTCCATTTGCGCAGCCAGATCGCTCGCCGGCTGCGCTCCAAACATGGCCAATGTTCCCTTGAGCGCGTGCGAGGTGTGGAGAACGCTTTTGAGATCGCCCTGCTGCAGGCCTTCACGAATTTTTCGCAGATCTTCAGGCCATTGCTCTGCGAACGCCTGCGCAATGATACCCAGCACCTCCTGGTCCACAAGGCCCATTGCCGCAGCGTAGTCAAAGGCGGGAATACTGGTGGCGTGCACGCCATCGATGGGCGCCGGCGCGGTCAATGGCAAGGGTACGTGCACCACTGAAAAACGCTGTAGCATGGCTTGCAACTCCTGCGCCTTGATCGGCTTGGAAATGTAGTCATCCATGCCAGCCTCCAGACAACGTTCCCGGTCAGACTCCATGGCATTGGCAGTCATCGCAATGATGGGTGTGCGCCTGGCACCTTCACTGGCACGAATGCGCCGGGTCGCCTCAAGGCCATCCATCACCGGCATCATCATGTCCATCAGAATGACGTCAAAGGACTCCTGCGCCACCTTGTCGACCGCGATCTGGCCATTCTCAGCGACAGCCACATGGTGTCCCCATCGTTCCAGCAAAGTGATCGCCAGTTTCTGGTTGATGGCATGGTCCTCCACCAACAGTACTTTCATCACCACCTGTTGCTCGCGGATGGAATGACTGGTGACCAGGGAGCTCGACCGTGATTGCTGCAAATTCAACACCCTGGCGATTGCCTGCAACAATTCCTCGCGGGCCACCGGCTTGGTAAGGTAACCACGAATGCCAGACTCAAGCGCCAGCTGCGCGTCGCCCTTGAGACCAGCAGAAGTCAGCATGACCATCGGCAGCTGCCCGCATCCAGCTAGCTCGAGGATGTGTCGGGCCACGGTAAAACCATCCAT
>CAJBVC010000806.1 GCA_903958915.1 uncultured beta proteobacterium | reverse complement strand
TGCCCTTGCCGCACCATGACGGCGAAAACACGTCGGCCTCGCGGAGCACAATAGCATCCCATGTTGTCTGTGTTTGCCATCTGTATCGGTGCCTCGTTGGGAGCCTTGTCGCGCTGGCAACTCAACCTGTGGCTCAACCCCCTGGATGGCTCTGGGCAGGTGCTGCCACTCGGAACACTGGCTGCAAACCTGATCGGCGGTTACCTGGTGGGCATCTGCGTGGCGGTGTTTCAGACACTGCCCGCCATCGACCCGGTCTGGCGTCTTGCTCTGGTCACGGGGTTTCTGGGTGCGCTCACCACGTTTTCCAGTTTCTCGGCCGAAGTGGTGGCCATGCTAGGGCAGCAGCGCTACGCGCTGGCGCTGGCAACCGCGGCACTGCACTTGTTCGGGTCTCTCGCGCTCACTGTATTGGGCATGAAGACCGCAGGTCTTCTGGTGCCTGCGGCAACGTAATGGAGATTCCCATGCCTCCAGCTGCAAACACACCCATTCCGCCTCGACACTCCACCTGGAAGTCACCATGATTACTGCACTCGTCATCGTCTTTGTGCTGGCGTACGCCGCCATCGCGCTGGAACACCCGCTCAAGATCAACAAGTCCGCATCGGCCCTCATCGGCGCGGGACTGTTGTGGACGATTTATGCGCTGGGCTCAGGCAAGCAAAGCATGGTGAGTGCGGAATTGGGCGAGTCGCTGATGGGAACCGCACAGATTGTGTTTTTTCTGATTGGTGCCATGACCATTGTGGAACTGGTCGACGCCCACGACGGGTTCTACGTGATCACCTCGCGCATCCGAACCGCCAAGCTGTCCAACTTGATGTGGCTGGTGGGTTTTGTCACTTTTTTCCTGAGCGCCATTCTTGACAACCTGACCACCACGATTGTGATGGTGTCGCTGATGAAGAAGTTGCTTGACAAGCAGGACGACCGCCTGTTTTTCGCCGGCATCATCGTCATTGCCGCCAATGCGGGGGGGGCGTGGACACCCATTGGTGACGTCACCACCACCATGCTGTGGATCGGTGGTCAGATCACGTCGTTGTCCATCATGAAGTCCGTGTTTCTGGCGTCGGCCATCAGCCTGCTGGTGCCACTGGCCATCACCGCCCGTGCGCTCAAAGGCCAGGATGTCATCGCACCACCGCGCAATGTTGGCGGCGTCACCTGCATGGCCACTCACTTTGAAAAGAACCTGATGTTCTTCATGGGTCTGGGCGTACTGGTACTGGTGCCGGTGTTCAAGGGCATTACTGGCCTGCCACCCTTTCTGGGTATCTTGTTTGGCTTGGGAGTTTTGTGGGCCGTTGGCGACTTTATGCACCGTGGCAAGACCGACGACGACAAGGAGCATCTGACCCTGGTTCGCGCCTTGACAAAAATTGACATGGCCTCCATCGTCTTCTTCATTGGCATTCTGCTGGCGGTGGCAACTCTGGAGCACACCCACATCCTGTCCTCCCTGGCGCAGGCGCTGGACAAGACCGTGGGGCGGCTCGATGTCATCGTCATCATCATCGGGCTGGTCAGCGCCATCGTGGACAACGTGCCTCTGGTGGCAGCGTCCATGGGCATGTACAACCTGGCCCAGTACCCCACCGACAGTTTTCTGTGGGAGTTCATTGCCTACTGCGCCGGAACCGGCGGGTCCATTTTGATTATCGGGTCTGCCGCAGGTGTGGCGGCCATGGGCCTGGAGAAAATCAGTTTTGGCTGGTACCTGCGCAAGATCAGCTGGCTGGCCCTGATAGGCTATTTGTGTGGCGCAGTGGTGTACATCGTGCAGTACAACCTGACTCACTAGAATCAAGCACCCTTCAAACGGAGACGTCATGAACGCTTTACTCAAATTTTCAAAGGCCGTTGACTGGTTGAATGGCCAGCTTGGCAAATACGTGATCTGGCTGATATTGGCCTCCACCGTCATCAGCGCCCTCAACGCCGTGGTGCGCAAAGCCTTTAACGTGGGGTCGAACGCATTTCTGGAGGTGCAGTGGTATCTGTTTGCGGCATCGTTTCTGATCGCCTCCGCCTACACCCTGCTCAATGGGGAGCATGTGAAGATTGACGTGATCTCCAGCAAGTTGTCCAAGCGCGCGCAGATCTGGATTGACGTGTTTGGATTTACGTTTTTCCTCACGCCCATGTGCCTGGCAATCCTGTGGTACTCCATCCCGTTTTTCCTCAAGGGTTACCACACCGGCGAGATGTCGTCCAATGCAGGTGGGCTGATTCGCTGGCCGGTGTACGCCATGATGCCGTTGGGCTTTGCACTGCTGCTGCTGCAGGGGTGGTCGGAACTCATCAAGCGGCTCGCCTTCCTGCAGGGGCTGATTGATGATCCGACCTTCAAAAAGGTCGAGAAGACCGCTGAGGAAGATCTGGCCGAGGCCATTCGGGCCCTGGCCGAGTCCAAGACCAAAGCTGCCTGACGGAGACCAGCACCATGGAATTTATTACCAACAATATGGCCCCCATCATGTTTGGCGGGCTGGTCGTGTTTCTGTTGATGGGTTTTCCCGTCGCGTTCAGTCTGGGTGCATGTGGACTGTTCTTCGGATTTGTGGGCGTACAACTGGGCATGTTGCCGGAAGCATTGCTGCAGGCACTGCCGCTGCGGCTGTTTGGCATCATGCAAAACGACACACTGCTGGCGATTCCATTCTTTACCTTGATGGGCTTGATTCTGGAGCGCAGTGGCATGGCCGAAGACCTGCTCGAGACCATTGGCCAGTTGTTTGGCCCGATCCGTGGTGGGCTGGCATTTGCGGTGATCTTTGTAGGCGCCTTGCTGGCGGCGACCACCGGCGTGGTGGCAGCGTCTGTGATTTCCATGGGCCTCATTTCATTGCCCATCATGTTGCGTTATGGCTATGACCGCCGCATCGCCTCCGGCGTCATTGCCGCTTCCGGCACGCTGGCGCAAATCATTCCGCCATCCCTGGTGCTCATCATTTTGGCCGACCAGATGGGACGTAGCGTCGGGGAGATGTACAAGGGCGCGTTTATCCCCGGCTTCATGCTGACCGGCATGTATGTGGGATTCGTCATTCTGGTAGCGATCTTTCGCCCGGCGATGGTGCCCGCCCTGCCACCGGAAGCGCGCACCATTCGGGAGGACAACGGCAACAGCGGCCTCACGTCGCTGCTGATCCTGACCATCATCACCACCGGTGTGGCGGTGTACTTTGGCCAACATTACGCCGACGTCTATACCTGGTTCAAGGGCGAAAAAGTTGAAAGTGTTGCCACCGACGAGACCATTGTGGTGTCGATGTGCGCCGGCGTGACGCTGGCCTTTGTGATTGCATCCATCAACAAGGTCACCCGAATGGGAATGCTGTCGCGCATGGCCGAGCGGGTCACGTTTGTGTTGATCCCCCCGCTGCTGCTGATCTTTCTGGTGCTGGGCACGATCTTTTTGGGCATTGCCACACCCACCGAAGGCGGCGCCATGGGCGCACTGGGCGCGTTCATGATGGCCATGGCACGCGGACGCCTGAACATGAAGCTGCTCAAACAGGCGCTCACCTCCACCACCAAACTGGCGAGCTTTGTGTTGTTCATCCTGATAGGCTCCACCATCTTCAGCCTGGTGTTTCAGGGGGTCGATGGCCAGAAATGGGTGGAGCATCTGCTGACCGGTTTGCCCGGTGGTCAGACCGGTTTTCTGATTGTGGTGAACCTGCTGGTGTTCTTCCTGGCGTTCTTCCTGGACTTCTTTGAATTGGCCTTTATCGTGGTGCCGCTGCTGGCACCGGTGGCAGAAAAGCTGGGCATCGACCTGATCTGGTTTGGCGTGCTGCTGGGCGTGAACATGCAGACCTCGTTCATGCACCCACCGTTTGGTTTTGCACTGTTTTACCTGCGCAGCGTTGCCGCGTCCCGCGCGTACACCGACCGCATCACCAAAAAGATGATCGAGCCGGTGACCACCATGCAAATCTACTGGGGCGCGGTACCTTTTGTGATCATTCAGATCGTGATGGTGACCCTGATTATTTTCTTCCCCGGCATTGTGTCCAGCGGCCTTGACAAACAGGAGGTCTACGACATGGACAAGATTGGCGCGCAGATGCAGGCCGATATGCAGCAAGCGGCCCCGGAAGCGCCGGCACCGTCAATCGATGCATCAGCGCCGGAAGTCCCGTCAAGCCCGGCATCAGGCCCTGCGTCGAATGCGCCGCCGGTGGCCGATGATGACCCGATGAAGGCGATGATGGAATCGATGGACAAGAACAAGAAGTAGGCTGTGATGGCCAGTGGGTGCGCCGCACCCCACTGGCGCACCATGAAAAAACCCCGCAATGCGGGGTTTTTTTTGGCTTAGGGTGCGCGATTTACAGTTTTTGCGACGCCATAAAGCTGTCGAAACGTGACTCGGCGAAGCGGAACCACAGCACCTGGTCGCGCTGGAATTCGCGCAGATCGGCGTAAATCTTTTTCCACTCCGGGCTCTTGGCGTCGTTTTCCGCAAACACTTCCTTGGCGGCCTTGAAGGACGCTTCCATCACTTCCTGGGAGAACGGCAAAACCTTGGTCTTGGCAGCCACCAGTTGTTTCAGGGCTTTGGGATTGAAGGCATCGTACTTGGCCAGCATGTCTACGGCGGCATACTGGCTGGCCGCGTCAATGATCGCCTTGTTTTCTGCAGACAGGCCGTCCAATGCTTTCTGGTTGATGAAGAAGTCCACCTCTGGGCCACCTTCCCACCAGCCGGGATAGTAGTAGAACGGAGCCACTTTGTTGAAGCCCAACTTCTGGTCATCGTACGGACCCACCCATTCCGCAGCGTCAATGGTGCCCTTCTCCAGGGCCTGGTAGACCTCGCCACCGGGAATACTCTGTGGCACTGCACCCATCTTCTGCATCACCTCGCCCACCAGGGCACCACCCAGGCGCATTTTCAAACCCTTGAAGTCGGCGGACGACTTGATTTCCTTGCGGTACCAGCCACCCATTTGCGTGCCGGTGTTGCCGCCAGCAAAGCTGACCATGTTGTAACCGGCATACAACTCATTCATCAGCTTGCGCCCATTGCCGTGCAGCATCCAGGCCGTCATCTGGCGGGCGTTCAAGCCAAAGGGAATGGCCGAGCCCAGCGAGAACGCCGGGTTCTTGCCATAGAAATAGTAGGGCACGGTGTGGCACATTTCGACGGTACCGTTCTGGACGCCGTCCACCACGCCAAAGGGTGGCATCAACTCACCACCGGCATGGACCGAGATCTCGAACTTGCCACCGGACATGGCCTTGACGGCTTTGGCAAACACCTCGGCACCACCATAAATCGTGTCCAGCGACTTGGGGAAACTCGACGCCAGGCGCCAGCGAATAGCGGCCTGCGCGTGTACGGCCGGCGCCGCTGCAGCGGCCAAAACACCGGCAATACCGGCATGCTTGATGATTGAACGACGATCCATTCGACTTACTCCAGTAGTTATGGGGAACCTTGCTCCAGGCAGGCAGGGGTGATTCACTCCGCCCGACCGAGAGTCCGCCACCATTGTAGGAAGCCGTTTGTCGCTCGTGTTCGGGGTTTTCCCTCAGGAAACTGATCCAGCGCAACACTGGCGAATATTTTTCGGCCTGAGGTGTCAGGCCGCCAGCGCAGTAGGCTGCACCAGCGCGCCAAAGCGCCGCTGGATCGCCGCCAGCATGCCCGGCGCATCCAGTCCCTGTAGTTTGAGCAGGTGGCCCGGATCGCCATGTTCAATGAACTTGTCATCCAAACCCAGTTGCAGCAAGGGTACCGTCAACCCCGCCGCGTGCAGCGCCTCCGCCACGGCGCTACCGGCGCCGCCCATGGTGCAACCCTCCTCCACCGTCACCAACGCGGCATGGTTGCGGGCCGCGTCCAGCAACAACGCGGTGTCCAGCGGCTTGGCCCAGCGCATATTGATGACCGTGGCATCCAGCGTGTGCGCCGCAGTCAGGGCCGGATACAGCAGGGTGCCAAAGGCCAGAATCGCGATGCCTCTTCCCTGGCGACGCACCTCCCCCTTGCCAAACGGAAGCGCCTCCAGGCTGCTTTGCACGGCTACGCCGGCACCGGCACCCCGTGGATATCGCACTGCCACCGAGTGGTCCTGCGCAAACGCGGTGCTGAGCAACTGCCGGCACTCGTTCTCATCGGAGGGGCAGGCCACGCTGATATTGGGAATGCAGCGCAGGTAGGCGATGTCGTACGCCCCCGCGTGGGTCGCTCCATCGGCCCCGACCAGGCCGGCGCGATCCAGGGCAAAAACCACGGGAAGGTTCTGGATCGCCACGTCGTGGATCAACTGGTCGTAGGCGCGCTGCAAGAACGTGGAATAGATCGCCACCACCGGCTTGAGGCCTTCGGCGGCCAGTCCCGCAGCAAAAGTAACCGCATGCTGCTCGGCAATGCCCACGTCAAAGTAGCGCTCGGGAAACCGTTGCTCAAACTCGACCATGCCCGAGCCCTCGCGCATGGCGGGGGTGATGCCAACCAACCGGGCGTCGTGGGCGGCCATGTCGCACAGCCATTGGCCAAACACCTGGGTAAAGGTCATCTTGGGCGCCACGACCGGTTTGAGCAATCCAACATTTGGGTCGAATTTTCCGGGTCCGTGGTAGGCCACCGGGTCCGCTTCGGCCAACTTGTAGCCCTGCCCTTTTTTGGTCACCACATGCAGAAACTGCGGGCCCTTCAGAAGCTTGATGTTTTCCAGCGTAGGGATCAACGATTCGAGGTCGTGCCCATCGATGGGGCCGATATAGTTAAAGCCGAACTTTTCAAACAAGGTTGCCGGAACCACCATGCCTTTGGCATGTTCTTCCAGGCGTTTTGCCAGTTCAAACAGGGGCGGTGCACCTTTGAGCACCGTCTTTCCCATGTTCTTTGCAGTCGCATAAAACCGCCCGCTGAGCAGTTGCGCAAAATAGCGGTTCAGCGCTCCCACTGGCGGACTGATGCTCATGTCGTTGTCGTTGAGAACCACCAACAGATTGCAGTCCGACACGCCGGCATTGTTGAGCGCCTCGAACGCCATGCCAGCGGTCATGGCACCATCGCCAATGATTGCCACGCTATGCCGCTCCACACCCTGAATCTTGGCCGCCATGGCCATGCCCAGCGCTGCGGAGATGGAGGTACTGGAGTGGGCGGTGCCAAAGGCATCGAACTCACTCTCCGCACGCTGCGGGAATCCGCTGAGCCCCCCGAGCTGGCGCAGTGTCTCCATCCGATCACGCCGCCCGGTCAGGATCTTGTGCGGATAGGTCTGGTGCCCCACATCCCACACCAGCCGGTCGTCCGGAGTGTTGTAGACATAGTGCAAAGCCACCGTCAGCTCAACCGTACCCAGATTGGAGCTCAGGTGCCCACCGGTCTTGGCGACGCTGTCAAGCAGGTAGGCACGCAATTCGTCGGCCAGGTCGTGCAACTGCTCACGCGGCACCCGGCGCAAGTCGCCAGGCGAGTGAATGGTGTGCAGCAAAGGGTACATATTTTTCGGCATACGCTATTGTTTCAGGAGCTGCTTACGCAATTAAATAAAGGGCTGGCGGCCAATCAGTTGACCCGATTGACAACCATATCGGCAAGCGCGTGCAGCGCTTGCGCTTCGGCCAAACCGCCATCGTTGAGGGCTGCTGTTGCCTGCGCGAGCAACTCCTGGGCATGGTGACGGCTGGCGTCGAGCCCCAGCAGGGACACATAGGTGGGCTTATCGTTGCAGGCGTCCTTGCCCGCGGTTTTCCCCAGGGTGGCCGAATCAGCTGTCACATCAAGGATGTCATCCACCACCTGAAAAGCCAGTCCTATGGCAGCCCCATAGTCCCGCAATGCCTGCACTGCCCGCAACGGTGCATCGGCGCAATGGGCGCCCATCAGGACACTGCATTGCAGTAAAGCGCCGGTCTTTAACTGGTGCATGGTGCGCAACTGCCGCTCCGTCAACGGCTGGCCCACACTGGCGAGGTCAATCGCCTGCCCACCCGCCATCCCGGCGCTACCGGCCGCCCGTGACAACAGGGCACACAGCCGCGCCTGCATCTCCGGCGGTACCGAACCGTCCATGGGCGTCAAAAGTTCAAACGCCAGCGCCTGCAGCGCATCACCAGCCAGCAAGGCACTGGCCTCGCCAAACTGCACATGCACCGTGGGCTTGCCCCGGCGCAGCACATCGTTGTCCATGCACGGCAAGTCGTCATGCACCAGCGAATAGGCATGAATCAGTTCGACTGCGCAGGCTGCGCGTACCGCGGCAGCGTGCCCTACGGACGCCGTGGGTAAATTCATCGCCTCAAAGGCAGCGAAAACCAGCAGGGGGCGCAGGCGTTTGCCGCCGTCCAGCACCGCATAACGCATCGCCGCTACCAAATCGGCAGGTGCACCGTGGTCCAGCCCGCACGGTGTTTCATCGGTCACCCAGTCACTCAGCGCTTGCTCCACCGCTTGCAGGCGCAGCTTGCTCCAGGCTTCGAGGCAAAAAGGCGTGACAGATAGTGCGGCGTTGGCCTTGGACATAGGGGTGCAATGAAAGACGAACGCCATTTTAGGCCCACCAACCTGACACACCATACCCCAAGGGCTTGCCGGCCCAAAGGTGCGCATGCAGCGCCATTTTCTGAAGCGACTACAATGCAGGTCCTGGCAGCTCTCGAGGTAGCTGCCCTTCAAGCCCCTGATCCAGGGGTTTTTTGCATCCTAGAAGGACCGAGTTGTGCAACCATTGTGCAAAAACACTTCCCCGTCGCGGCCCAACCCACAGTCCCCGTTGGCTGACATTGGCCATCCCTGGCTGACCCAGTTGCCTGTTTCCAGCTACTTCGACGAAGTGCTGTACCAGCAGGAACTCCAGCACATTTTTCAGAGTGGGCCACGCTATGTCGGACATGCGCTGAGCGTTCCAAACGTCGGCGATTTCCACGCGCTTCCCCAGGAGCACGAGGGGCGTGCCCTGGTGCGCACCGGCCAGGGCGTGGAGTTGGTCTCCAACGTGTGCCGCCACCGCCAGGCCGTCATGCTGAAGGGGCGCGGGACATTGACGGGCGGCAGCACAGGCGGCAACATCGTGTGCCCGCTGCACCGCTGGACCTACAGTGGTGCAACCACCGCACCGGCTGCGCCCAAGGCTGGCACGCTGATTGGCGCACCGCATTTCCCGCACGACCCCTGCCTGAACCTGAACAACTATCCGCTGAAGGAGTGGAACGGGCTGTTGTTTGAAGACAATGGCCGCGACATCGCTCGAGACCTGGCTGGCATGGGGCCGCGTGCGGCACTTGACTTTGACGGCTTTGTGCTGGACCGCGTTGAACTGCACGAGTGCAATTACAACTGGAAAACGTTTATTGAGGTCTATCTGGAGGACTACCACGTGGGCCCGTTTCACCCAGGACTGGGGCAGTTTGTCACCTGTGATGACCTGCAGTGGGAGTTCAAGGAACACTATTCGGTACAGACCGTAGGCGTCGCCCATCGACTGGGGCAGGCCGACCCCCGTGGCGGTTCCGCCGTCTACGAGCGTTGGCACAAGGCCCTGCTGGCGTACCGCAATGGCGTTGCGCCCACCCAGGGCGCGATCTGGCTGACCTACTACCCGCACATCATGGTGGAGTGGTATCCACACGTGCTCACGGTTTCCACCTTGCACCCCCTGGGGCCACGCAAGACGCTCAACATGGTGGAGTTCTACTACCCCGAAGAGATCGTGGCCTTCGAGCGGGAGTTCGTCGAAGCCCAGCAGGCCGCCTACATGGAAACCTGCATCGAAGACGACGAGATCGGTGAACGCATGGATGCCGGTCGCGCAGCTTTGCTGGCGCGTGGCGACAATGAAGTGGGACCCTACCAGAGCCCGATGGAAGACGGCATGCAGCACTTTCACAGCTGGTACCGCCGCCAGATGGGCGGTCAAGCGCTCTCGTTTTGATAGCTGTCTGCGCACTACCCACAGGCGCTGCAGCCTGTTTTGCTAAGGATTACTCCTGATGCAAGCGCTCTGGATGGTGGTGGCGTCGTTCCTGTTTGCCACCATGGCGGTTGGCATCAAGTACGCCTCGGACAGCTTTGGCACACTGGAGCTGGTGTTCTACCGGGGCCTGGTGAGCGTGGTGTTCATGGCCATGGTGGTGCGTGCGCGTGGGTCGAGCCTGCGCACACCGGTGCCCATGATGCACCTGTGGCGCAGCACAGTTGGCGTGTTCTCGCTCACGGCCTGGTTCTATGCCATTGCCCACCTGCCCCTGGCCACCGCCATGACACTGAATTACATGAGTGGCGTCTGGGTGGCGGCCTTCATTGTGGGCGGCGCGCTCCTGTACGGGCAATCGGACCGCCAGGGACCGCTGTTTGGCACCGTTTTGCTCGGGTTTGCCGGTGTGGTCATGACGTTGCGCCCCACCATCGACCACAACCAGCTGTTTGCGGGGGTGATTGGTCTGCTGTCCGGCATCGGGGCGGCGCTGGCTTACCTGCAAGTCACCGCGCTGGGCAAGGCCGGTGAACCCGAAGAGCGCACGGTGTTCTACTTTTCCATTGGCACCATGGTCGTGGGTATCGTTGGCACACTCTTTACCGGCTTTACGCCCTGGTCGGAAGTGAGCTGGACGGCAGCGGCCTGGGTCATCCCGATCGGCATTCTGGCGTCGGTGGCGCAGTGGTGCATGACACGCGCTTACCGCAAGGGCGCCACCCTGGTGGTCGCGAGCATGCAGTACGCCGGTATTGTGTTCTCGGTGATATACAGCCTGCTGCTGTTTGGCGACCACATTGCACCGATCGGGTGGGCCGGCATTGCGGTCATTGTGACCAGCGGCATTCTCGCAACCATACTACGCGCACGCGCCATTCCCAACCCGCCCGCCGAAGAGCATTGAACCTTCGGGGCCCCCAGGTACACCGGGCTCAATGTCAAGGGGTGCGACTGCAAGCGGATGCAAGTGAGCGCACCTGGCTGGCGGCAGAGTTGGAAAGGCGGGCCAGCGCAAACTGAAGCGCATCCCGCGTCGCAAAGAACAGGGCATTGGTTCACCTCGCGCTGTAAGCGGCTTGACAGTTCCGAAAAAGAAGCTTTTACAGATCCTAAGCATCGAGAAAAGCTGACTTAGCGCCCCTGTTTTTCCCGCACACTGCAAGCTTTGTCCAGCCCCGTGCGTTGCCAGCTTCCGTGCAAGTGACTTTGCGCACCCTACCGAAAAACCACACCATGCCCAACACCCGACACACCAATGCCGTTCGCCTTGAGTTTTCACCCGGTTGTCTTGTTCAAACCAACTTGTCGGGTGCCGCCTTCACAGGCGACTGGCTGTGGGTGGCTGGCGATGAAGCTTGCGGTCTGGACCGACTGCGCCGTCTTGATACGGTGGGTGGCGAAACCCTGCGTTATGGGGATGTGCGCGATTTCCCGCTGGCTGACCTGCTCGACTTACCCGGCACGCGGGAGGAAGAGGCCGACCTGGAAGGCATGGCCGTTGCCGATGGTTTCATGTGGGTCATCGGGTCGCACGGCCTCAAACGCAAAAACGCCAAGCCCGAGCGCAGCCACGCGGACAATGCCAAGCGGCTAGCCAAACTGGCGCTGGACGGCAATCGCCGCCTGCTGGCTTGCCTGCCGATTGAGCCCGGTGCCGATGGCCAGCCCTGCCTGGTCAGGCTGGCCCGGGATGGCAGACGGGCATTGCGACTGAAGGGTGATGCACAGACCAACCTGCTGACCCGCGCGCTCGCCGACGACCCCCACTTTGGCCCCTACATGGCGATACCGGGCAAGGACAACGGCTTTGACATTGAAGGAATGGCGGTAGACGGGCACCGCCTGCTGCTCGGCCTGCGTGGCCCGGTGCTGCGCGGATGGTCGGCGTTAATCGAAATCAAGGTTGAGGCCCACGGCGGACACCTGCGTCTGGTGCCTCTGGACGCCACCGGCACGCTGTTGCGCAAACACTTTCTGCAACTCGATGGCCTGGGCATCCGAGACCTGCACTTTTCCGGCGATGACCTGTACATTCTGGCGGGCCCCACCATGGTGCTCAATGGCGACATCCGAGTCTTCCGGTGGCCGCAAGCCAGAGCTGTATTGAGAGCCAACCAGGAAGCCGCGCGCTTCGAAGCGGCGCTGTCCGAATCCGTTACATTGCCCCACGGACGCGGCGTGAACCGCGCGGAAGCGATCTGCGACCTGCCACCTGCCATCGCTGGCGGCAAACCCCGTTGGCTCGTGCTGTACGACGCGCCTGGGCCAGACCGCAGGGATGGCGAGCATACCGTTTTTGGTGACCTGTTACGGCACGACTAATGGTTTGTGGCCTGCGTTTTGACCCCGCGGCTTCATTGCTGTTTGTCATCAATTCGTCTTCAGGCGCACAAGACATTGATGCCAAATGCGGGGTGATTGAATCGGTCCTTGCGGCCCATGGGCGCCAGGG
The DNA here is from genome assembly GCA_903958915.1 of uncultured beta proteobacterium. Lineage (GTDB taxonomy): Bacteria > Pseudomonadota > Gammaproteobacteria > Burkholderiales > Burkholderiaceae_C > Allorhodoferax. The sequence goes on along the minus strand of CAJBVC010000806.1, from coordinate 831 downwards.
CGAACTGCGGGTCTGCGGCCCCGCAGACCTGCGGCAGGTGGCCACGGAGGCTGCAGCGGCTGCCGTGGCACGCGGCTCCGCAGTGGTGGCGGTGGGCGGCGACGGCACCCTCAACACCGTGGCCCAGGCCGCCCACGCAGCGGGTTGTGCGATGGGAGTCATTCCGTACGGCACGTTCAACTACTTCGCGCGCACGCACGGCATCCCTTCCGATCCGGCCACCGCTGCGCGGCGGCTGCTGGAGGCGCAGCCCAGCCCCGTTCAGGTGGCGGCCATCAACCAGCGGCTGTTTCTGGTCAATGCCAGCCTCGGGGTGTACCCCGAACTGCTGCAAGACCGCGAGGCCTACAAAGCCCGCTTTGGTCGCAGCCGCTGGGTGGCGTTGGTGGCGGCCATTGCCACCTTGTTGCGCGCCCAGCGCCGGCTGCGCCTGCATATTGAAATGGGTGGCACAGCTCGCGATGTCCAAACCTTGACGCTCTTTGTGGGCAACAACCGCTTGCAGCTCGCGCAACTGGGTGCCGAGCCCGCCGACACGCTTGATGGCACCCCTGGCCACGGGAGCATGGCGGCCATCATGTTGCGGCCCATTGGCACGCTGGCCATGCTCCGGCTGCTGCTGCACGGGGTCATGGGCCGGCTGGGCGAGGCCGCCGGGGTGGAAAGCTTCGAGTTCCAACGTATGACGGTCAGGCCTCGGCTTGCCCGTGGCCGCAAGGAGGTGGTGGTGGCGTTTGACGGCGAGGTGGAGCGCATGCGCTCGCCCATCGACATCTGTGTGCTTGACAAGCCCCTGTACCTGCTTATGACCTGCGGCGAAGACTGCACGGC
>CAJBVC010000805.1 GCA_903958915.1 uncultured beta proteobacterium | reverse complement strand
GGTGGCATTTCGCCGCGATGCCGACCACGCGGCGGACCAATCGTTGAAGAAACTGCTCAAAGGGCTCAGTGGCGACCATACCGTGAGTGTGATTCGCGCCTTCACCTATTTCAGCCACCTGGCCAATCTGGCAGAAGACCGCCATCACATCCGCCGCCGCGCCGTGCACGAACGCACCGGCGACACCCAGGAGGGCAGTCTGGAGGTTGCGATGTCGCGCCTGCGCTGGGCCGGCATTACCGCCAAGACCATCTCCGACACCTTGTCCCAGAGTTATGTGTCGCCGGTGCTGACCGCGCACCCGACTGAAGTGCAGCGCAAGAGTATTCTGGATGCCGAGCGCAACATCGCAAAACTGCTTGCCGAGCGCGATGAAATCCGGCTGCGTGGAGCGGCCTACGACAGCAAGAAAGATGCCCTGACCCCGCGCGAACTGGCCGCCAACGAAGCCCAGATGCGCGCACGCGTGATGCAGCTCTGGCAAACACGTCTGCTGCGCTACAGCAAACTGACGGTAGCCGATGAGGTGGAAAACGCGCTGAGTTACTACGAATCCACTTTTCTGCACGAGATCCCCAAGCTCTACGCCCATCTGGAGCAACTGCTGGGTCAGCAACCGGTGCATAGTTTTCTGCGCATGGGGCAGTGGATTGGCGGTGACCGCGACGGCAACCCCAATGTCAGTGCAGAGACCCTGGAGTACGCGCTGCGCCGGCAGGCCGAAGTGGCGCTGCGGCATTACCTGACAGAAGTGCACTACCTTGGCAGTGAGCTGTCGGTATCGGCCATGCTGGTCGATTGCACGCCCGCCATGAAAGCCCTGGCGCAGAGTTCGCCCGACCAGAACGCGCACCGCATGGATGAACCGTACCGGCGCGCACTCACCGGCATTTACGCCCGGCTGGCGGCCACCCTGAAATCGCTCACAGGTACCGAGGCTGCGCGCCATGCGGTTGCGCCACAAAACGCCTATCGCCTCGCCGCCGATTTCGTCGCCGACCTGCGCACCATTGAGGCCTCGCTGCAGGCCCACCATGGCCACGCTTTGACCTTGCAACGCCTGCACCCCTTGATCCGTGCGGTCGAAGTGTTTGGCTTTCATCTGGCCACGGTGGACTTGCGCCAAAGTTCGGACAAACACGAGGAAGTGGTGGCTGAACTGTTGGCCACCGCGCGCATCGAAATCGATTACAGCGCGCTCGACGAACCCTCCAAGCGCGCAGTACTGCTGCAGCTGCTCAACGATGCCCGCTCCCTGCGCGTGCATGGTGGCCAGTACTCGGCCCACGCCGTCGCTGAGTTGGCCATCTTTGAAATGGCAAAAGTGATGCGGGAGCGATTCGGCGCCAACGCCATTCGACACTACATCATCAGCCACACCGAATCCGTGAGCGACCTGCTCGAAGTATTGTTGTTGCAGAAAGAGGTGGGACTGCTGCACAAAACGCTGGATGACAATGCCCACCACGATCTTATTGTGGTGCCCCTGTTCGAGACCATCGAGGACTTGCGCAACGCGGCACCCATCATGCGCGAGTTTTACGCGCTGCCGGGCATGGCGGCCATGGTGCAACGCAGCGGTGGCGAGCAGGACATCATGCTGGGCTACTCCGACAGCAACAAGGATGGTGGCATCTTCACCAGCAACTGGGAGCTGTACCGCGCCGAGATTGCCTTGGTCGCGTTGTTTGATGCGCTGGCCGCATCGCACCAGATCAGTTTGCGCATGTTTCATGGCCGTGGCGGCACGGTGGGGCGCGGCGGCGGTCCCAGCTATGAAGCCATCCTTGCCCAGCCTCCCGGCACGGTGCGCGGGCAGATCCGCCTGACCGAGCAGGGTGAGGTGATCGGCTCCAAATACGCCAACCCCGAGATTGGTCGGCGTAACCTGGAGACGCTGGTGGCTGCCACGCTGGAGGCAACCCTGCTGCAACCCACCAAAGAGGCCACACCGGCGTTTCTCGACGCCGCTCAGGAGCTCTCCACGTTGAGTATGGGTGCGTACCGGGCGCTGGTGTACGAAACTCCGGGTTTTACCGAGTACTTCTTTAGTTCCACGCCGATTCGGGAGATCGCCGAGCTCAACATCGGCTCACGCCCGGCGTCGCGGTATCCGGCCCCCACGCTCGGCACTGACGTGTCCTCGCTGCCCCCCGGGGGCGCTGGTTCGGCTCGGGGCGGCCCAGCGCCGAACCGCCAGCCACGCATTGAAGACCTGCGCGCCATTCCCTGGGGCTTCAGCTGGGGCCAGTGCCGCCTGACCTTGCCGGGCTGGTACGGCTTTGGCTCAGCGGTACATGCCTTCATTCACGCGGGTGGAACAGCCCAGGAAAAAGAGCGCCTCGCGCTGCTGCAAAAAATGGTCCGCCAATGGCCTTTCTTCAAAACCCTGCTTTCCAACATGGACATGGTGTTGGCCAAGAGCGACCTGGCACTGGCGTCGCGCTATGCCGAACTGGTGGGTAACGTGCGCCTGCGCAAGAAGATCTTTACAGCAATAGAGTCCGAGTGGCACGCCACCGCCAAAGCGCTGTCGCTCATCACCGGTGAGAAAAATCGTCTGGCGAACAACTTCGCGCTGCAGCGCTCGATTCGGCACCGGTTCCCCTACATCGACCCGCTGCACCATCTGCAAGTGGAACTGGTGCGGCGCTACCGCGAGGGGCATGCCGACGAACGGGTGCAACGCGGCATCCACATCTCGATCAACGGCATCGCGGCGGGTTTGCGCAATACCGGCTAATCTTGAAGCAGTTGCTCTATCTCGCCAGCAGTTCCCGAACAGCAGCAAGTTGACGGCGCGATACCGCGAGCACTTCGTCGAGCCCGTTCAGGCGCACGGCCCAACCAGCACCCTCGTCGGGGTCGATGTGGCGCTCCAAAGCCCGCATGGCGTCACGCGCCACCAGGGCATTGCGGTGCACGCGCAGAAAGCGCTGCGCGAAGCGTTCTTCCAGTTCATTGAGAGACCCGTCCAGAATAAAGCTGCGCGCCGCCGTACGCACTGTCACGTACTTCAACTCCGCCTTGAAGTAGAGCACTTCGCGCAGGGGAACTCGCTCGGTGCGGCCACGGTCCTGGATGATGATCACTTCCTCAGCCGCCCCCGCTTGAGTCATATCCCTGCGTGCTGCAAGGTGTCGCTCCACTTTTTGCAACGCCTGTTGCAGGCGCTCCAGACGCACCGGCTTGGTCAGATAGTCCACCGCCTCCAGTTCAAAGGCATGCACCGCATGTTC
>CAJBVC010000804.1 GCA_903958915.1 uncultured beta proteobacterium | reverse complement strand
GTTGCCGCGGCACTGACTGCCGGGGTCTTCTCATGGTTTGCCTCGGCTAAACCGGATGGTCTGGAGTGGTCGGTTGCGCACGCATCGAAGAATGCGGACCACGGCGTGAGCCAAGCAGAGGAAGTTTGGCCATCGGTGGACGCCGGTGAATCACTCGCCGGTTTGCTGGGTGCCGGTACAACCTTGTTCCTTGTGGCGGGTGTGGCCTACTTGCTGCGCCGCTTTCGCTCCACTACATGAGCGCCATGGGCGACGCGTCACACACACTGCAATCGATTGACGCGCTGGCCTCGAGGCCCAGCACACTCACCGGGCTTGATCTGAGGGCACGGATTTTGGCGACATTTGCCTTCATCGTCTTCGTAGTTTCGTTTGATCGCTACACGGTGCTTGCACTGTTGCCTTTTGCCCTATTCCCGGTGGCGCTCTGTTCACTGGGTGGGATTCCCCTGCGATGGGTGGCTCGCCACGTGCTCGTGGCGTCTCCTTTTGCAATCATGCTGGGTATCTTCAATCCATTGCTCGATCAGGCTCCCCACGTCAACCTGCTAGGAGTCATTGTCAGCGGTGGATGGGTGTCGTTCACGTCGATTTTGCTGCGGTTTGCGTTGACCGTCAGCGCCGCTCTGGTGTTGGTCGCCAGCGCCGGACTTCCTGCCATCTGCTGGGGTTTGCAGCAACTGGGAGTCCCGCGGGTATTCACGTTGCAACTCTTGTTCCTGCATCGCTACGCCGTGGTTTTGACGGGTGAGGCAAGCCGTATGCGTATGGCGCACGATTTGCGTGCTGGCGGCGGTGGCTTGCGTCTGCCTCACTATGCAAGCCTGACAGGCCATTTGCTGTTGCGGTCGCTGGACCGTGCCCAAAGGATCCACCAGGCCATGATGGCCCGGGGTTTCAATGGCCAGTTACACGGCACAAACACCACCCATTGGAGCAATGCCGATTCCATTTTTCTGGTCTCATGCGTCAGCGCGTTCGCGCTGGCACGGGTTATCAACCTGCCCATTGAACTCGGCCAATGGCTCATGACACTTGCAAGATGAGCCCGCCTGCAGTCCATTTGCAGCATGTGTCGTACACCTACCCCAATGGCCAGCACGCGCTGCGTGATGTCAGTTGCGAGGTCAAGAAAGGCGAATCGGTGGCAATCATAGGTGGAAATGGTGCTGGCAAGTCCACGCTGTTGCTGCACCTCAACGGCTTCCTCACGCCGCAGAGCGGTACCGTGCACGTTGGTGGCGTACCGGTGGTGCCTGATACCCTGGTGGCGGTTCGTCAGGCGGTGGGCATGGTGTTTCAGAATCCGGATGACCAGTTGTTCATGCCCACCGTGTACGACGACGTGGCTTTCGGGCCGAACAATATGAAATTACCCTCTGCCGAGGTCCAGCAGCGGGTGTGCGCGGCATTGGACACGGTGGGCGCAGCACACCTGTCTGCACGACTGCCGCACCAGTTGTCGAGTGGGGAAAAGCGGTCGGTGGCGATTGCCGGGGTGCTGGCCATGGCTCCGTCGGTTCTCGTGATGGACGAACCCAGCGACGGACTCGACCCGGCCGCACGCAGACGAATGATCAATCTGCTGCGCGGATTTGAACACTCGATGATCATCGCCACACACGACCTCGATCTGGTGCTCGACGTGTGCTCGCGGGTACTTGTACTTCACACTGGGCACATCGAAGCAGATGGCCCGCCACCAGTAATCTTCAGCGACAGGGAACTTCTGCTGCGCTGCAGCCTCGAGCAACCGCTGAGTTGGCAATCAAGGAACGCGCCAGACTTCAACGCGTAACGGCATCCATAACGCGGGCGGGCAAACACAGGCGAAACTCGGCGCCACCCCCATCAAGATTGGTAACGGTCAACTTCCCGCCATGGCGATCCACGATTCCGTAGCT
>CAJBVC010000803.1 GCA_903958915.1 uncultured beta proteobacterium | reverse complement strand
CTCACTGGACGCAATTTAGATAAGCTGGAGAAAGCAATTGTTGATATTGGTGGTAGCAATGCAAACTGTCTAGCAGTAACTTGCGATGTCGGTAAGCCAGAGCAAGTCAAGAAATTATTTGCCGCCTTAAAAGAACGCTTTGGGCGGATTGACGTACTGTTTAATAACGCAGGCATTGGTGCGCCAGCGATTCCGATGGAAGACTTGACATACGAACAGTGGATGAATGTTGTGAATTCAAATCTCTGCGGCGCCTTCTTGTGCTCCCAAGAAGCAATTCGCATGATGAAAGCGCAATCTCCACAAGGCGGCAGAATTATTAATAATGGTTCTATCTCTGCGCATGCTCCAAGACCCATGTCAGCTCCGTACACTGCCACTAAACATGGAATTAGCGGCCTGACAAAAACGATTGCGCTAGATGGCCGTCCATTTAATATTGCTTGTGGTCAAATTGATATCGGCAATGCCGCAACAGAAATGACGGAACGCATGGCTGCTGGCATCATGCAGGCTGATCAATCCATCAAGGTTGAACCGCGCATGGATGTAGAGCACGTTGGAGAGGCGGTATTGCATATGGCTCAACTGCCGCTAGAAAGTAATATTCTTTCGATGACCATCATGGCGACCAAGATGCCTTTTGTTGGCAGAGGCTAGTTTTAATCGATTTGGGTATGGATGTTCGCTCTAAACCGGTGAGCATCCAATAAACTATTCAGAGATCTTTTTCAGCGTTTTAATATAACGCTGTGCATTCTTAATATAGCGTCCGGCAATATCAAGAATGCCGGCAATCTGCTCTGGACTTAATGTCTTTACTGCTTTGGCGGGTGAGCCAATAATCATTGAGCCATCCGGAAACTCTTTGCCCTCAGTAACCAGAGCTCCGGCACCAACTAAACAGTTCTTACCAATCTTTGCACCGTTCAAAATCACGGCACCGATGCCAATCAAGCTTCCATCTCCAATATGGCAACCGTGCAGCATGACTTGATGTCCGACTGTAGCGTTCTTACCAATAATGAGTGGGTAGCCAGGATCAGCGTGCAGGACTGATGCGTCTTGGACATTACTACCTTCACCGATTTGAATAAGATCATTATCAGCGCGGATCACAACTTTAGGCCAGATGCTCACATTTTTATGGAGCTCTACCCTCCCAATGACCTCAGCACTCTGAGCAACCCAAGCGCCCTCGGATAGTTGAGGGGTAATTCCGTCTAGTTCAAATATAGCCATGACTCATTATAGGTATGAATCAGGCCATAGATAAAGACTGTAAAACTACCAATTAGGCTCGCGATCTGGAGTAGACGAAATGCGGTGGATACTTAAATCAGCGCCTTCGTATTCCTCCTCTTGGGACATCCGAATACCGAGCACCACCTTCAGCGTTCCGTAGACTATAAATCCGCCAATTAAAGCAATACCTACACCAAGTGCGCTACCAATCAGTTGAGCTGTAAAGGTGACGCCACCAATACCGCCTAGCGCTTTCGTTCCAAAAATACCAGCAGCTAATCCACCCCAGAGTCCACAAAGGCCATGTAAAGGCCAAACACCTAGAACATCATCAATCTTCCAGCGGTTTTGTACCAAGGTAAACATGTAAACAAATAATGTGCCTGCAACTAAGCCAACGAATAATGCGCCAACCGGATGCATTAAATCAGATCCAGCACAAACAGCTACTAAGCCTGCGAGAGGGCCGTTATATACGAAGCCTGGATCATTACGACCAACAATCCAGGCAGCGATTGTGCCGCCGGCCATTGCCATTAGTGAATTCATGGCAACCAAGCCGCTGATCTTGTCGATCGTTTGCGCACTCATCACATTAAAACCAAACCAGCCTACTGCCAGAATCCATGCACCTAAAGCTAAGAATGGAATACTTGAAGGTGGATGAGCCGAAATTTGACCCTCTTTGGTATAGCGCCCACGACGAGCTCCCAAGAGAATCACTGCTGGCAAAGCAATCCAACCGCCTACTGCATGCACCACGATTGAGCCAGCAAAGTCATGAAACTCTTCGCCGGTGACCGACTTGAGCCACGCCTGAAAGCCAAAGTGCTGGTTCCAGGCGATGCCCTCAAAGAATGGATAGACAAAGCCCACGATGACCGCGGTAGCAATCAGTTGCGGCCAGAACTTGGCGCGTTCGGCGATGCCGCCGGAGACGATGGCGGGAATCGCAGCCGCAAAAGTCAGCAGGAAAAAGAACTTGACCAGCTCGTAGCCGTTCTTTGCGGCCAGCTGCTCGGCGCCGACAAAGAACGTGGTGCCATAGGCGACCGCGTAGCCAACCGCGAAATACACCACCGTGGAGACCGAAAAATCCACCAGAATCTTGACCAGCGCATTGACCTGGTTCTTGCGACGCACGGTGCCCAGTTCCAGAAACGCAAAACCGGCATGCATGGCCAGCACCATGATTGCGCCCAACAAAATGAACAGGGCATCAACGCCCTGTTTTAGTGCTTCCATAGCCGGATTCCTTGAAATGTGGTTGATATTGGTGCGCAGGTGGCGGAGAAACAAAAATTGCACCAAACTAAAGCAAAAACCAGGCCAGAGCGTTCAAAAACGTGCACGGACGGGTGCGACGGCGATCGATTTTTCGGTGCGGCGTAAACGACAATGGCGGTCCATCACTTTTCACCCATGCGCCGTTCATCCATCCCGCCCATCCCCGCGTGGCTTCGAGCTGTTCTGCCGCTGGCGCTGTTTCTGCTCAGCGCCGCGTTGTTTCGCGTCGGGCTGCTGGTTGCGTATCCGGGGGACTTTCAGGCGCTGACGGCGGCGCAGGTGTTCGAGGCATTTCTGGTCGGTGCGCGGTTTGACCTGTCGATGGCGCTGACGCTGGCGGGCTTGCCCTTGCTGCTGTTGCAGCTGCCGTTTCGCTGGAGCCGCCATCGCATCTGGCAAGGGCTGTGGCACGGCTTCATCTACCTTGCGTTGCTGACTTTTATCTTCATGATGGCAGCGGACCTGATCTACTTTGGCAATGTACACAGGCACGCAGGTTCGGAGGTCAACATATTGGCGGCCGACATGGGTTCCATGGTTGAACTTGCGTTGCGGCAGTATGCAGGGGCCTTGCTGGTGTTCGGGCTGGGCGCTATCGGCCTGGGCTGGGTCTGGTGCAAGTGGATGGTGGTACCGCCAGTTGCGCCGGCGCGGTCGGTGTGGCGCACCTTGGTTGCCCTGCCGTTGGTGCTGCTATTGATGGTGGTGGTGGCCCGCGGAGGTGTTGGCGGCAAGCCCATAAGCGTTGGCGAGGCCTTCTTTTCCAACGTGCCCGCCCAAGGCTACCTGGCACTCAACGGAGCTTTCGCCATGTCGCGTGCTTTTCTGGAAAGCCCGCCGCCTTTGAAGACCTTCATGCCCGAAGCAGAGGCGGTGGCGCTCGTCCAGCAATTTCTGGCCAGTGAAGACAAGGTATTTGCCAACCCGCAGTACCCCCTGCACCAGACGCTGAGACCGGTACCGAAGGCTGCAAAGCCCAATGTGGTGGTATTGATGCTCGAGAGTTGGGGGGCGCAGCACATCGATGCATTGCGCCAGTTGTCAGGGCAAGCGCCCGTGGGTGTTACCCCGAACTTTGACGCGCTGGCGCGGCAGGGTCGCCTCTACAGCCGCTTCTACGCCAACGGGCAGCGCTCCATTCTGGGCGCAGAGTCCATTCTGGCGAGCCAGCCCACCTTTGCCGGCATGCCGTTTCTGGGTGAGGGAATCGAACAGAACCGTCAAAGCTTTCTGGGCG
>CAJBVC010000802.1 GCA_903958915.1 uncultured beta proteobacterium | reverse complement strand
CCCACAGGATCACCTGCAGGTCGCGCAGACCGCCTGGGGACTCCTTGCAGTTGGGCTCCAGCGAGTAGGGTGTGTTTTCAAACTTGGTGTGGCGCTGGCGCATCTCCAGAGTCTTCGCCACAAAGAATGCCTTGGGGTCCAGGGCGGTAAAAAACTCCTTCTGGAATTGTTGCATCAAGGCCGTATTTCCGGTGATGAGACGGCACTCCAGCAATGCCGTCTGCACAGTGACATCCTTCTCGGATTCGGCCAGACAATCGGCCAGCGTGCGCACGCTGGAGCCGATTTCCAGTCCGACATCCCAGCAACTTCCGATGAACGACTCGATGCGTTCCTTGCGCGTGTTGATGTCATGGACCGTGCAGTCATCGGGCAGCAACACGAGTACGTCCACGTCGGAGAAAGGAAACAGTTCCTTGCGTCCATAACCCCCCACGGCCAGCAAAGCCAACGGGTGTCCAAGACCTGCATGGGTCCACAGCTTCTTCAGAAGTTCATCAGCCAGTTGCGAGAGTTGCAGCAGCGCCTTGCGCACATTTGGGGCGGTGGTGCCCGTGTGGGCAATGTTGTGCATCAGGGCGGCTTTTTGCTCCCTGTATTGGGCCCGCAACGCAGGCAAATGGGTGGCGGGTGTGTCGATCACGGCAACGTCCGGGTTCAGCTGGCTCGGGCAGGCACAAAGGCCGGAGGGGGCGGTGTGCCGGCAGAGACGGTCAGGACTTCGTAGCCTGTACGCGTCACCAATACCGTGTGCTCCCATTGTGCCGACAATGAATGGTCCTTGGTGACGATGGTCCAGCCGTCCTTCTCGGGACCGTCCTTGATTTCCTTTTTCCCCGCGTTGATCATGGGCTCGATGGTGAAGGTCATACCTTCGACGAGTTGCTCCAGCGTGCCCGGGCGGCCATAGTGCAGTACTTGGGGCTCTTCGTGAAATCCGCGTCCAATGCCGTGACCGCAGAATTCCCGCACGACGCTGAACCCTTGCGCCTCGGTGAACTGCTGAATCGCGTGGCCAATATCGCCCAGGTAAATTCCAGGCTTGACCAGCATGATGCCCTTCCACATGGCCTCAAAAGTAATGCTGCACAGGCGCTTGGCAGCGATGGAGGCTTCACCCACCACATACATGCGACTGGAGTCCCCGTGCCAGCCGTCCTTGAGGACGGTGACGTCAATATTGACAATGTCGCCCTTTTTCAGTGGCTTGTCGTTGGGTATGCCGTGGCAGACCTGGTGGTTGATGGACGTGCAGATCGACTTGGGGTAGGGCGTGTTGCCGCCGCCCTTGTAATTCAACGGCGCGGGTATGGCCTGCTGCACGTCGACAATGTAGTCGTGCACCAGTTTGTCGAGTGCATTGGTGGTGACGCCTGGTTTCACATACGGCGTCAGATAGTCCAGCACTTCAGCCGTCAAACGACCGGCGATCCGCATGCCCTCAATGTCTGCGGCGTCTTTGTAGGTAATTGTCATGGATCAATTATCCCAGAGGGCGCAGTGACCTGTCTTTCCAGAAGGTGGCTCCAATCAGGACAATCTGCAACTGCTGCACGAAGTTGTCAATCATTTCGCCTTCCAGCAAAGAGTGGCCCGGTGGCAGGTCAAGTATCTCCGGCGCCGCCGCCAGCATTGTGGTCACGATGAGGCTGCAGACCAGTTGCAGGCTGGACGTGGGCATATCCTTGTACGCGCCCAGGCGCCGCAGGTCCTGTGCCATTTCATTGGTGAAGTGGGCCACGTCGTTGCGAATCGCCATGCGCAGGATGCGGCTGCCGCCACTTCGCTCACTCGATACAAACAAGAACAGCAGGCGATTCTGCAGTACGTAATCGTGGTACACCGTGACGGAGCGGCGCACCATGTCAAATTCGGCAACGTCGGACTGCCGCGCTTCCCGCAGCAGGCGACGCAGGGTCACACCAACCTCTTCCACCAAGGCGAGTCCGAGCTCGTCGGTGTTGCGAAAGTGCCGATAGAACGCATTGGGCACCATGCCTGCCTCGCGCGCAATCTCACGAATGCCCAGGCTGGTGAAACTGCGCCCCTCCCCCATGAGTTGCAAGGCGGCCTGGGTCAAGCTGTTGCGCGTCAGGTCCTTGCGCTCGGTGCGGGTCAAGCTGTCCTTGCTCTTGCGTACTTTGGTCGGGGCAGTTGTAACCATGGGAACCGGATCCTTGTTTGTGTACGGGTGTAGTGTAGCAACGGATCAACTTGGCTCGATTTACTTCACCGTTTTACTTGAATAAGAGCTTTCTCTCTAATGTCGCGCTGCTCCATTGAAATTTGGTGTACGAACGTACACAATACGGATAGATACCACCATTTGGAGTTTTTGATGACGGATTCCTACCTCGGCTTTGCCAACTCAACCCTGGGTTCGCGCATCGCGTCCACGCTGGGTCTGCCCCAGCCCCTACCTCTTGAGCGCTACCGGGCCGACCAGCCGGTCATCAAAGGCGGTGTATTGCTGGGAGGCGGCGGCGCTCCGCAGCTGTTGGGAGCGCTGGCGCAGTGCTTCCAATCCATGGGTGCCACTACGGTGGCACATCGCAGCCTGCCACAGTGGACCGCGATTGCCAATCAGGCGGGCTTGATGACGGGGCGTTGGGGCGTGGAAGACCGACCCGGGGAGAAAGTCAAGGCGCTGGTGTTTGACGCCACCGGTTTGCAGTCCAGCGAACAGGCAGACACGCTGTACCAGTTCTTCCATGATGCAGCGCGATCGGTGTTGCCGTGCGGGCGGGTGGTGGTGCTGGGGCGTCCGCCGGAGGCCTGTACTGCACCGCGCCAGGCGACCATTCAGCGCGCGCTGGAAGGTCTGACCCGTGCATTGGCCAAAGAGTTGAAACGCGCGATCACCGTGCAACTGGTCTATGTGGCCGAGGGAGCCGAGGACCAACTCGAGAGCACTTTGCGCTTTCTGCTGTCGCCGCGTTGCGCTTACGTGTCCGCGCAAGTAGTGCGTATCGGAGTGCCATCTGTCCCCGGTGCAGTTGGCATCGATTGGGCCAAGCCCCTGGCCGGCAAGAGAATCCTGGTGACAGGGGCCTCGCGGGGCATAGGCGCGGCAATTGCGGAAACGATGGCCCGTGATGGCGCGCAGGTGATTTGCCTCGATGTACCGCAGGCCCAAGCTGGACTGGACGAGATCGCCACCCGACTGGGTGCCAAAGCCCTCGCGCTGGACATTGGTGCGATGGACGCGCCGCAAGCACTGGTTGATGCCGCGCTGGCCGATGGGGGTTGGGATGCCGTGGTGCACAACGCTGGCATCACCCGCGACAAGACCATTGCCAACATGAAGGAGCACCTTTGGCAGGCCGTCATCAATGTCAACCTCTCGACGCAGGAACGCATCAACGAGGCACTGGTGGCATCCGGCGCGTTGAAGGCCGGTGGGCGCATTGTCTGCGTTTCGTCGATTTCCGGCATTGCCGGCAACCTGGGCCAGACCAACTACGCGTTCTCCAAGGCAGGTGTCATTGGCATGGTGCAGAGCATGGTGCCAGTGCTGGCCGAGAAGGGCATCACCATCAACGCGGTGGCCCCCGGATTTATCGAAACCCAGATGACTGCGGCGGTGCCATTTGCCATTCGCGAGGCGGGCCGGCGCATGAATTCGATGGGGCAGGGCGGGCAGCCCGTGGATGTGGCGGAGGCCATTGCCTGGTTTGCATCGCCGGCTTCGGGCGGACTGACTGGCAACGTGGTGCGGGTGTGTGGCCAGAGCCTGATCGGAGCATGAACATGAAGACGCTTGAAATTACCGAAACGCCCAGCCTCGCTGCCACTTTCTTCCGTGCTCTGGGCACTGGCGCCAAGCGACCGGGCTTGATCGAGTCGCTCCCCAAAGTGGAACTGGTGCTGCCCGAAGTAGTGCTGCGTAACGAGCACATTGCGCGTTATGCCGCCCTGTGCGGCTTCAAGGCCACGGATGGCGTGCCAATGATCTATCCCCAGTTGCTGACGTTCCCATTGGTCACCGCTTATGTGAGCTCCCAGGACTGTCCGTGGCCTGCCATGGGCACCGTGCATCTGGCCAATGCCATTACGCAGCACCAGGCCCTGCACGCGAACGACACCGTGCGCGTCGAAATGGAGGCCGGTGAACTGTTTGCCCACGACAAGGGGCAAGTCTTCACGCTTAAGCTTCGCATCCTGCGCGAGGACGAACTGGTGTGGAGCGCCACACAGAGTTTGCTGCGCGTCGGGGTCAAACAAACGTCCGGCGCGCCGTATATGAGCCAGATTGCGACCGATCTGCCGCT
>CAJBVC010000801.1 GCA_903958915.1 uncultured beta proteobacterium | reverse complement strand
GCCTTGGCGCGCGCCGTTTTTGTGAACACTGGCAGCTTGCCTTGAAAAGTAAACGCCCAACCCGGTACTGCCATTGGTGAAGTTGCTGCTCATGTCGACTTGAGAGTCTGGATCCTCAAGCAGCGCTTGTGGATATCCTGGGCCGTTGTCTTCCACCCACATCTCGAGGTAACCGTCCCGCGTTGCGGCCCGGACGCGAACCTTGTCCTGGGTGTAGTTGTAGGCGTTGTTCAGGGCGTTGATCAGAACACCCGAGATCAGGTCGCGGTCCAGATACCAATACAGGTTGTCGTCACAGACGACCTCCAGCGAAATACCCCGGAACTCCAGCATCGACCGGTTTTGCAGCAAGGCATCGTCGATCACCTGACGCACCGAATGTTCAATAAGTTCTACGGGGTAGATGTCCTTGCCCAATTTGTACAGGCTGAGCAGTTGAACCAGGTTGGCGGTCATGCCATTGGCCTGTTGAATGACCGTACCCAGACTGTCAAACGTCGGGACATCTCCCTTTTGGCGGCACTGCATCGCGATTTTTTCCAGCGCGCAGATCTGCATGTTCAGCGAATTTTTCATGTCATGGATCGCCGATGCTATCAAGTCGTTAAAGCTGATGTCGTCGTCTGGCATGTGATGCGTCTCCCCAGTTGTGCCGATGCACGACCAGTATCCACGATAAATGGACGTTTGAAGTGACTCTGGTCAGCGTTTGGAAACTAGTCGACAAACAGGTCTGGCATGAAGTTGCGGTTGCCAGGCGTGACCGCGTAACGGTCCAGATCGGTCACGCCGTGCCCTGCGAGCACTTCGTCATCGATATAGAAATTACCGGTCGCGAGATTGCCTCCGGTCAGAATGCAGTGCGCAGCGTCGGCCATGATGTCGGGGGTGCGGCACAGCGCAATGTCCACCCCCGGAATCATTTGCATTGCGGCAGTGGCAATCGCCGTGCGCGGCCACAGGCTGTTGACTGATACACCGAACTTCTTGAACTCCCCTGCATGCCCCAGCGTGCACATGCTCATGCCGTACTTGGCCATGGTGTAGGCGGTATGCCCTGCAAACCAGTGGGTTTTCATGGACAGGGGCGGTGACATGGTCAACACATGCGGATTGCGCCCGGCTTGTGCGGATTTCTTGAGTTCAGGCAAGCACGCTGCGGTGCAGAGGTAGGTGCCCCGCGCATTGATGCCCTGCATCAAATCAAAACGCTTCATGGGAGTTGCGTCCGTGTTGGTCAGGCTGATGGCACTTGCGTTATTGACCAGGATGTCGATGCCTCCGAAAGCCTGAACGGCCTGGGCCACGGCAGCCAACACCGCAGCGTCGTCACGAATATCGACCGCCAACGGGAGCGCATGCCCGCCAGCAGCCTCAATCTCCTGCGCCGCACTGTAGATAGTGCCCGGCAATTTGGGATTGGGATCGGTCGTTTTCGCAATGATGACAATATTGGCACCGTCTGCAGCCGCCCGTTTGGCGATGGCCAGACCGATGCCACGTGAAGCACCGGTAATGAACAGCGTCTTGCCAGCAAGGCTGGCCACTGCAGGATTCGTTTCAGATTGCATGGAAACCCCAATTGCTATAATTAGTATAGCTTGCTACGCAACATCCAAGGGCGCTAGATGGCAATTCTTCTAGTGCACTTTGGAAAAGTCGGGTTTGCGTTTTTCCACAAATGCAGTCAAGGACTCCTGCGCTGCAGGCGCGTGCAGTAGCCGACCAAAACTTTGCGCCTCCTCATCGATGCGCTCCAGCACCTGCGGAAGATGGGCTTTCTTCAGCAACCGTTTGGTCTCTACCAATGACCCCAGCGGTTTGGAAGCCAACTTGCGTGCCTGCAATTGGGCGACGCCATTCGCCTCCATGGGTGGCACGATGCGGTTCACCAGTCCCACCTCCAGCGCGGCTTCGGCCATAAATGGCTCGCCCAGCAGCAACGCTTCGGCAGCACGGTGGTAACCCATCATGGCGGGTACCAGCAGGCTGCTACCCGCCTCCGGGCACAAACCCAGATTGACAAACGGCATCGAAAACGCCGCATTGTCACCAGCGTAGACCAGGTCGCAGTGGAACAGCATCGTAGTTCCAATGCCGACCGCCGGACCGCACACAGCCGCAATGATGGGTTTGGGAAATGCTGCCAGACTCTTGAGAAAACGAAACACCGGCGCATTTGATCGATCGGCTGGTGTGTTCAGAAACTCCTGAATATCGTTTCCTGCACTGAATACCGTGGGATGCCCCTGCAGCACGACCACGCGCACGGCCGCATCGTCCCTGGCAAGGTCGAGTGCGTCGGCGCAGGCTGCATACATGGCTGCCGTGAAGGCGTTCTTCTTGTCAACGCGGTTGAAGGTCAGCGTCGTGACGCCTTCATCGAAGTGAATCAGGATTTCTTGCATGGGCATGTCGTGAGGATCGAATCACTCTTTGTAGTACACCACTTGGTGGGTCGTGACCAGCAACGCTCCGGACTCGCTCCAGAGTTGGCTGGTCTGGTCAAAAAACCCGTTACGAAAGGCCTGGGCTCGGGCTTGACCCAGCAAATAGCCGGTTCCATGTTCGGTAAGCTGTTGTCCATTGGCATGAAAGTACACCGTCATGGACACGGTTCCGACCGGCACATGCGTGGAACGGCGGATAAAGACCCGCGGGAAAAAGATATCGGCAATGGCAGCGAGCGATGCGAAATCCAGAGGGCGCGGTGGATTGTCCCGAACCCACAATTGCGACAGGCTGCTGTGGCCGCTGGCATCCCATACTTCCGGCAGGCCACCGACAATCGGACGTACTTCATAGCGCTTGATCCACTCCATGGGCGCTTCCACCTTGGGCAAAGGCACCTGATCCGGCATCGGGCTCGCTGGCATGGTCTCTTCGTCCAGGCTCCAGGTTTCACGCCGGGTGGCGGTGACTGCGGTGGCCGTCAGGACGGTCTGCCCAGCCTGGATCATCTCGATGATCCAGTGCTGGGTGGAGCGGTTGGTGCGGGCTGCGCGCGCCTGAACTGTAAACGGGCCGTTCGCCACCGCAGCCGCAAAGTTGACTGTGAGAGAAATGGGCTCACCCAACAACTGCGGGTGCACCAGTACCGCGTTGAGCGCTTGCGCCGCAGTCACGCCACCAAAGGGTCCCACCATGTTGGCATACGGCGCACTGGTGTGGCCAAGCCAGGTTCCATCCTCCTGTGGAGCCAGTTTGATGGCCTTATCGAACGGATGCGACTTCATCAAACGCGCTCAAAAATACCAGCCGCGCCCTGCCCCATACCCACGCACATGGTGACCATGCTGTACTTCAGTTTGTTACGGTGCAGCGCGTGGATGCCAGTGGCGGCGCGCATGGCGCCCGTCGCACCCAGAGGATGACCCAGAGCAATAGCACCACCGATCGGGTTGACCTTGGCAACATCCAGCCCGAGCGTGTTGATGACCGCCAACGACTGGGCCGCAAATGCTTCATTGAGCTCGAACCAGTCGATATCGTCCTGCTGCAACCCGGCATT
>CAJBVC010000800.1 GCA_903958915.1 uncultured beta proteobacterium | reverse complement strand
CGTGCGCGGGCCGAGCCGGGTTACGCGGTTGCCGTCGACGAGCGTTTTGGCTACTACACACAAGAGACCGGTACGACGTACACGCGAGACGTGCCACCGGTGCGGGTTTGGCTGCATTCAGTCTCGCTGGGGGAAACGCGCGCCGCTGCGGCTCTGGTGGTGCAGCTGCGGGTTGCGCTACCGGGGATGACGCTGGTATTGACCCACGGCACGGCCACCGGGCGCGAACACGGAAAGGCCCTGCTGCAGGAGGGCGATATTCAGGTCTGGCAGCCCTGGGATACACCCGAAGCGGTGAGTCGGTTTTTGGCCCACTTCCGCCCCAATGTGGGGCTGCTGATGGAAACCGAGATCTGGCCCAATCTGGTGGACCAGTGCCGGCGTGCCAAAGTGCCCTTGTGCCTGGTAAATGCGCGGCTGAGCGAAAAATCGCTGCGGCAGGCGCAACGCCTGGCTTGGCTAGCCGGTCCGGCCTACCAGGGGCTCACAGCGGTGTGGGCCCAGTCGCGGGACGATGCAGATCGCCTCGTCCAGATCGGAGCGCCGGTCCAGGGGACTCTGGGCAATCTGAAGTTTGACGCCACGCCTCCTGCGGCATTGGTGACCTTGGGGCTGGCATGGCGCGACGCCGTGGGGCGACCGATCATTGTGCTGGCCAATTCGCGTGAAGGCGAGGAGGACATGTTTCTGCAAGTATTGCAAGGAAATGTGGCGACAGCGCCCGTGGATAGTTCGCAAGCAGCTACGAAAAATATAGCAAATGCAGTGCAGTGGATGCTGGTGCCCAGGCACCCGCAGCGCTTTGACGAGGTCGCACAGAAGTGCCAGGACGCGGGCTTTTCAGTATCTCGCCGCAGCCGCTGGAGCGGTGTGCCGGGCACTGCGGACATTCTGCTGGGAGATTCGCTCGGGGAAATGACCGCCTACTACGCGATGTCGGATGTCGCAATGATGGGCGGCAGCTTTGCTGCGCTGGGCGGACACAATTTGATCGAGGCCACCGCCTGCGACTGCCCCGTGGTGCTGGGGCCGCACACCTTCAACTTCGCCTTGGCGTCGACGCTGGCTGAGCAAGCTGGAGCGGCGCAGCGTGCGCCCGACATGCAGCAGGCTGTGGAGATGGCCCGGGCGTTGGTGCGCGACGCGGTTCCACTTCGTACCGCACGCCAGGCTGCAAGGACGTTTTCCCAAGCGCACCAGGGCGCCGCAGAGCGTACCGCCGCAGCGGTGCGCGCGCTGTTACTTGGCTAGCTGGGCGTTGACGGGTTGCAGGTCGCTGGCGTTCAAAGTGCCTGCAGCTTGACGCAATTTCAGGCCCCCGACCAGCACGTCGTAGCGCGCCTTGGCCAGTTTGGCTTTGGTGTCATAGAGCTGGCTCTGGGAATTGAGAACATCAATGTTGATACGCACACCCACTTGGTAGCCCAGCTTGTTGGCATCCAGTGCACTCTGGGTGGAGGCTTCCGCCGCCTCCAGTGCCTTCACCTGGGCCTGGCCCGACTGCACACCATAAAAGGCGGTGCGTGTGCCCTGGGCAACAGTGCGTTTGGTGGCCTCGAGATCGGCGCGGGCTTTCTCTTCCAGCGCCAGAGTTTCCTTGATGCGGTTTTGTATGGCAAAACCGGCAAACAGGGGCAGGTTCAGACTCAATCCTAGTGTGGCCACGTTGACGCGGCTGTCGCCTACACCGGTGGACGAGCCGTTGTTGT
>CAJBVC010000799.1 GCA_903958915.1 uncultured beta proteobacterium | reverse complement strand
TTCCCCCCTGTCCAAAGTGATGGTTTTGACGCTCAGCGTGGGTTTGACCTGGTCCACGCTAGGCACGATGACCGAGTCGTTCCGGCATGCCACCGACCCAGCGCAGCAGGTAGTGCAGTTGCCCCTGGTAGTGGTGGTCGGCCACCGCTCGGACCTGTTGGCACCAAGCGCTCCGGTGGCCCAAGTGCAGGAACTGCCCGCTGGCGCTAAGCTCACGAAAATGAACGCCGACAAGAACCCCGCCATATGAACTACCACACGAGCGAAAGCCAGAACGGCTGGGTGCGGCTGCTGGACTGGCTCAAGGCCTTCAATCGCCTCGTGTTGCAGTGGGCGGCGTCACTCACCTGGTTTCGCCTGTTTGTACTGTGCGGCGTGGTGCTGATCGCCGGCAGCATCATTGGCGACAAACTCAACCTGCACCATGCACGCCGTCTGGTAGAGATTGACATCAACACGGATGAACCGGCCGTGCCTCCAGCGCCGATTCCACCCGAGGCCAACTGCCTGCCCGACGCAGTGACGGGGACGGAGCAGAAGTACCTTCTGATTTGCGACCGCACACCGGTTGCGGGTGCGACCGGGGAGGCACCCGCCAGCGCGCCCAAGGCCAAGGAAAAGAAGGCACAGTCCAAAGTCTCGGTGAAGACGGGTGGCAACCGCTCTGACGTGCAGCGCACCTTTGGCGGCTTGGTCGGTGACCTGTTCTCGATTCTGATGACGGCATTCTTTGCCTACCTGATCGCGGCAAAGATCATTGGCCGCAAGACCGCGGAGTCGGAGGCGCTGGTGCAGGAGGCTACCAGCAAGGCTGAGCATGAAGCGCTGGAGCGTCAACTGGTGCAGGCCCGCCTCAAACTGCTGCAGGCCCAGGTGGAGCCTCACTTCCTGTTCAATACACTGGCCGCAGTGGACTACCTGATCGAGACCGACCCGCCGCGTGCCTCGATCATGCAAAAGCAGCTCATCACCTACCTGCGCGGCGCCCTGCCCCAGATGCGGGAGGAGTCATCGACCCTGGGGCGCGAAGTGGCACAGGTGAGTGCCTACCTGGAACTGCTCAAGATGCGCATCGAAGACCGGCTGGAGTTTTCCGTTGCGGTACCCACCGAACTCTCTGGTGCGGTGTTTCCGCCCATGGTGTTGCAATCGATCGTGGAAAACGCCATCAAGCACGGTATTGAGCCCAAACCGGAGGGCGGCAAGATCACCGTGATGGCACAGCTGCGCGAAGGTAACCTCTGGGTGGACGTGGTCGACACCGGGGTGGGGCTTCCCGAAGGCGAGGTCTTTGGTGTCTCCACCAATGGCACCGGCCTGGGGCTGGACAATATCCGCAAGCGCCTGGCGCTGCTGTACCCTGGCGCCAGCCGCATAGAACTGCGCTCCGAGATGACCGGCGGCACCTCGGTGCGGCTCGTCATCCCCTACCAGACCCAAAGCCAAAATGGAAGTAAAGCCAAAGCCTGATGCAGCACCCCTGCGTGCCCTGATTGCCGATGATGAGCGGCTGTTGCGCGAGCAGCTGCGCACCCGGCTGGGCGCCGTGTGGCCCGAACTCGAGATTTGCGGCCTGGCACGTGATGGGCTGGAGGCGGTGCGGATGGCCGAGGAGCTACGGCCAGACGTGGTGTTTCTGGACATCCGCATGCCCGGCATGACCGGCATCGAGGCGGCGCGGGAAATCGTGGCATTGGACAACTGGCAGGGCCAGCTTGTTTTTGTGACGGCCTACGACGAGTACGCCGTCACGGCGTTCGAGCAAGGGGCACTGGACTACCTGCTCAAACCGGTGGAGCCAGCCCGACTAGAGGTGACCAAAGCCCGCGTGTTGCAGCGCTTGAAAGGCCGATCTTCTATTGAGCCTGCCGCTTCGGATGCCGCCCCGGCGGGAACGGGGGCGCTGATGCAAACGCTGCTCACCTTGCAGCGCCAGCTCAATGCGCAACAAGATGCCCCGCGAATGCGCTGGCTGCAATGCAGCAGCGGCCAGACCACGCGCATGGTGGCGGTGGACGACATCCTGTTTTTCCGTTCCGACGAGAAGTACACCCGGGTCCAGACCCGTGAACAGGAATTCCTGATCCGCACGCCGATCCGGGAACTGGTGCCCCAGTTGGATGAACAGCAGTTCTGGCAGATCCACCGCTCCACCATCGTCAACCTGGCCGAGATTGCCGCCGTGCACCGCGACGAGACCGGCAAACAGCGCGTAAGCCTGAAGCACCACCCCGAGCGGCTGGAGGTGAGCCGCAGTTTTTCGCAGTTGTTCAAACACCAGTGAGGTCTTGACCGTCGGTACGCTGTGTAGCTGGTGCACGGCATACGAGACCCGAACTTCTTTTTTGTGTGTCCGTTGTCGATCTGACTGCGCTTCCAAATCCGTCGTGCAGAGGTCAGACACGGTTAGCCCCCTGTTAGTTGGCCCAAAATCCGAGCCCTGCACGCCGTCTCCAGTAGTTGTGCGCTATGCTGGCGTTTCCAAGGACGACGCGGTGGAGTGCAACCATGAAATCGAAGATTTTTCCCAAGAGACACATTGCGACGGCAGTCGTGTTGACCATGCTGTTGAGTCTGTCATTGCAGGCATTGGCGGAAGATGGCGTAACTCCCAAGCAGTTGCTCATTGGCCAGAGCATCTCCCTGCAGGATGGCAAGAGTGAATATGGCGCAGCGGTGCAGGATGGCATTTATGTGTACCTCAACAAGGTCAATGCGCAGGGCGGCATTCATGGTCGCGAGGTGGTGCTCAAGACCTTGGACGATAAGGCGAGTAGCGCACAGGCCCAGTCCAATGCCCGGGCGCTGGTGGACAAGGACAAAGTCTTTATTATTTTTGGGTCGATCGAAGGTGGGCCATCCACCGCAGTGATGGCGGTAGCGACCGAACTCAAGGTTCCTTTCTTTGGACCGATCGCCGGCGCACCAACCCTGCGCCGCCCATTTCAGGCCATGGCATTTCCCGTGCGCGCTGAACATCGCGAAGAGTTCAAGGCGCTGATGGATTACGCCAAGCGCACCGGTGGAAGTCGCGTAGCGTTTTTCCGGTCTGATTCAGAGAATGGTTCGCTGCATCTGGAAAATGTCAAACTTCTGTGCAAGGAGCTTGGCATGGAATTGGTGGCTGATTTGCCCTACAAGTCCGATATCACCGATGCGCAACTGGATGGGATGGTGGACCGCCTGGCGGGGACCGCTTTGCATCTGGTTTTCAACCATGGC
>CAJBVC010000798.1 GCA_903958915.1 uncultured beta proteobacterium | reverse complement strand
GATCCTCTTAGCCCTTTTGGAGACAACATGAGTGATACAGACAGCGCAGGTTTTGGCAAGTTCGTTCCCGGTTTTGATTTTTTGCAGAATCTCGCCAAGGGTGCGACCACCAATATTCCGCAAATGCCCAACCTGAGCAACTGGGTCGCCCCGACGCTGAACGTGGAAGAACTGGAAAAGCGTATCGATGAACTCAAGGCGGTGCACTTCTGGCTGGAACAAAACTCACGCGCCTTGGGTGCCACCATCCAGGCACTGGAGGTGCAGAAGATGACGCTGGCCACCCTCAAGGGCATGAATTTCAATATTGGTGATGTTGCCAATGCCCTCAAACTCAAGGCCGCTGATTCGGTGTACTCCGGCGTCAAGAGCGTGACCGAAAAAGCGGCCAGCACAGCCAAAACCATTTCAGACGTGGCCACCGGCCATAAATCGTCATCCAAAGAGGCCAAGGCCACCAAGGCAAGTTCCACCGTTGCTGGCCTGGTGGACCCACTGAACCTGTGGGGGTCGCTCACGCAGCAATTCCAGCAGATCGCCGCAAACGCCATGAAGGAAGCCACCACCAAGACGGCGGTGGATGTGACCAAGAACATGGCCAGCGGCCTGGCCAAAGAAGCGGTGAAATCTGCCAAGGCCACGGCCAAACGCAGCGCGGCCGGAGGCCGAGCATCGGCCAAGAAGGCGTCGTCGAGCCGTTGAACCTGTTCCCCTACGCACACGCCACCCACCCCCAGTGGCAGATGGCGGCTGCGCTGGTACTGGCGCAGCTGCGTGGGCAAATGGCATCTGGCAGCTATGCCAGCCAGCCCACCCTGGCATTGCTCTACATTACCGACCATTTCGCCCGCGCGGCCGCTGACATTCTGGAGTATCTGCAGGCCGAATTGCCTTGGGTGACGGACTGGTCCGGCAGCGTGGGTGTGGGCATCGTTGCCACCAACGTGGAGTATTGGGACGAGCCAGCGTTGGCCCTGATGCTGATGGAACTCCCCACTGACCAGTACCGCGTGTTTTCCGGTGTGGCGCCGCTAGGCCTGGGCTTTGAAGCGCACACGGCCTTGGTGCACGCAGACGGCGAGACGCTGGAACTGGCCAGTTTGGTGGAAGAAATGGCAGGGCGCACCGACGCAGCCTATGTCTTTGGCGGGGTGGCATCGAGCCGAACAACCAGCGTGCAGTTCGCTGTAGGGGGCAATGGGAATATCAGTGGCCAGGGCGCAGCCAGCGGTGTATTTAGCGGGGGCTTGAGTGGTGTGGCGTTTGGTGCTGGCGTGGCAATGGTGTCCCGGGTGACGCAGGGTTGTACGCCGGTGTCGCGGGTCCATACGGTCACCGCAGCGGACCAGAACGTGGTGGTGGGACTCGATGGCGTGGCGGCGCTGGATGTGATGCTCGAAGACCTGCGCATTTCGCTGGAGCAGCCGCGCGAAGCACTGGAGGTGGTGCGCGCCACGCTGGTGGGCCTGCAGCAGACCGGGCGTCGGGCGGGCGATACGTCCACCGTCAAGCGCACCGGCAATTTTGGCGACGACGTGGTGGTGCGCCACATCCTCGGGCTCGATCCTGCGCGCCGCGGTGTTGCCGTGACCGATCGGGTCGAGGTGGGCGACGAACTGGTGTTTTGCCGCCGCAATGTGCAAGCCGCCCGGGCCGACCTGACCCGCATCTGCTCTGAACTGCGTGAGGAACTGGCGCCCTCTGACGGCGGGCCTGAGAAAACCATCTCTGGCGCCATTTACGTGAGTTGTACCGGGCGTGGCGGCGCCCATTTTGGCGGTCCCAGCGCCGAAATGCACATCGTGCGCCGGGCACTGGGCGACGTACCCCTGGTGGGCTTCTTTGCGGGAGGTGAGATTGCCCGCAACCACCTCTACGGCTACACCGGCGTGCTGACTATTTTCACAAGCAAATAGTGCCTCCAACGCTTGCTTGGTGTGCGTGAGGCACTACCAAAGTTGTAGCAAGCCCCACGGCACCCGGCAAGTAATCCGGACTTCGCTACACGCCGCGTGCGCGGTCGACGTGAAACTGCGCCACAAAGACACCAAAGCGTCCGGCATCGAGCGCACCGCGAATCTCCTGCATCAGGTTCAGGTAGTAATGCAGGTTGTGAATGGACGCAAGCATCGGGCCAAGCATCTCGCCGCAACGGTCGAGGTGGTGCAGGTAGGCGCGGCTGAAACCTTCGCGACCGCCGTCCGCCCAGGCGACGCCCGAGGTGCCTGCGCAGGCGTGGCAGGTGCAGGTCACGTCCAGCGGCTGTGGGTCGCTTTTGTGGCGCGCGTTGCGAATCTTCAGGTCGCCATAACGCGAGAACAGTGTGCCATTGCGCGCATTGCGCGTGGGCATGACGCAGTCAAACATGTCGATGCCATTCTGTATGCCCGCTATCAGATCTTCAGGTGTTCCCACGCCCATCAGGTAGTGCGGTTTGTGCTTGGGCAATTTTGGGCCGATGTGTTGCAGGATGCGCATCATGTCAGCCTTGGGCTCACCGACCGACAGACCACCGACGGCAATGCCGGGAAAGTCCAACGCTTCCAGAGCCGCCAGCGATTCGTCGCGCAAGTGTTCGTGCATGCCACCTTGCACGATGCCAAACAGGGCGTTCGGGTTGCCCAGTCTTGCAAACTCGTCTTTACAGCGCGCCGCCCAGCGCAGGCTGAGTTCCATGCTGGAGCGTGCTTCATGCTCTGTGGTGATCTGTCCCTTGGTCTTGGGCTCCACCGACAGGTAGGGCGTGCACTCGTCAAACTGCATCACGATGTCGGAGTTCAGCGTGGTCTGGATCTGCATGCTGATCTCGGGTGTGAGAAACAGCTTGTCGCCATTGACCGGCGAGGCAAACTTCACGCCCTCTTCGGAGATTTTGCGCATGTCGCCCAGGCTCCAGACCTGAAAACCGCCCGAGTCGGTAAGGATCGGTTTGTCCCATTTCTCAAACGCATGCAGGCCGCCAAACTGTTGCACCACGTCCAGCCCCGGGCGCATCCACAGGTGAAAGGTGTTGCCCAGAATGATTTGTGCCCCCATTTCATGCAAGCTGCGCGGCATCACACCCTTGACGGTTCCGTAAGTGCCTACCGGCATGAAGATGGGCGTCTCGACCACACCGTGGTTCAGGGTCAGGCGACCGCGACGGGCGTGGCTACCCAAGTACGAGCCATCTGGTGTGGCGGGGTCTGTGGCAAGGAGGTCAAATTTGAGCATTGCTGAATTTTACTTTTGTACTTGCTTGGAAATGTACTATGCTTTACTAGTTCTAAAGTAAGGAGGATGCAAATGGACACAGTTGAAGCCGTGGTTTCCAGCAAGGGTCAAGTGACGCTGCCGGTTGCCATGCGGAACAAGTTGGGTATTCAACCGGGGTCGCATATTCACTTTGAATTGCGTGGCAAGGAGTTGGTCATCAAGCCGGAAGTTCCGATGAGCGCGTACTACGGCATGCTTAAGGGTTACGACTTGGGTGACATTGAGCCAGAAAAAGAGCCAGACCGGGAGTTCGAATGAATGTTGTGGATTCATCCGGTTGGATAGAGTTCTTTAAGGCAGGTGCCAATGGGCCACTGTTCAAACCGGTGATCGAAGAGCGCAACGCACTGTTGGTGCCAACCATTGCACTCTTTGAGGTTCACAAGGTGCTCAGCCGGAGCCTGCCTGGAGATCTGGTAAACCGATGCTTGGACGTGATGCGTCTGGGTCGCGTACTGGACCTGACCGATGCGCGGGCCATTGCAGCGTCCCAGGTGGCGCGCCAGTACAAACTGGCGATGGCCGATGCCGCCATGTACGCCATGGCACAAGAGTTGAAGGCCACCTTCTGGACGCAGGATGTGGACTATGAGGGATTGGGTGGAGTGCGCTACTTCCCAAAAAATATGGAAGGAACAAGATGACAACCGGTGCCCACTGGACCCTGGCCGCGCGGGCGGCAAAGATGAACCCTTCGGTGATCCGCGAAATCCTTAAGGTGACGGAGCGGCCTGGCATCATCAGCTTTGCCGGCGGCCTGCCTTCGAGCAAGACTTTTCCGGTGGCCGAATTTGAGGTGGCGTGCGCCAAAGTGCTGCGCGACGACCCGGTCGGCGCGCTCCAGTATGCCGCCAGCGAGGGCTACGGTCCATTGCGGGAACTGGTGGCGTCGCAATTGCCCTGGAACGTGGATCCGGCGCAGGTGCTCATCACCACCGG
>CAJBVC010000797.1 GCA_903958915.1 uncultured beta proteobacterium | reverse complement strand
GGGCGAGGGGGCCTTGAGCGTGACCTCACACAGCGGCTTTCGGGTGCTGTTGGTGGACGACTCGGCGATCATTCGAAATTTTCTTAAGCACGTGCTCGGCAATGCGGGCTACGTGTGCAGCGAGGCAGAGAATGGGCGCATCGGACTGGAGCTCGCTCTGGCCGATCCGCCTGATTTGATGGTGGTCGATTGGGCCATGCCGGAGATGGATGGCATTGAGTTGATCCGCAAACTGCGGGAAACCCGCGCCGGGCGCGCCATCTACATTTTGCTGTTGACCGGCATGGATCAGGACGAAAAACTGGTTGAAGCCTTTGCCGCCGGCGCCGACGACTTTTTGGCTAAACCGCCCAAGTCCAATGTGCTGCTCAGCCGTATGCTGGCCGGTCAGCGTGTGGTGGCGCTGAACCAGGAAATCAGGCGCGACCAAAGTAACCTGCAACGTTTTGCCACTGAATTTGCCAAGATCAACGGACGGTTACAGGACACCCGGCAAAAGGAGACTCATAACCAGGAGCGCCTTGCCTTGAAGCAGCGCCAGGACGCTGAGCGCGCGCGCGACTTTTCGCTCAGCGCGTCCGACTGGTTTTGGGAGACCGATACACAACACCGCTTTTGCTACTTTTCAGATAATTTTGAGAAAGTGTATGGACTTGCACCAGGGCGCTTGCTGGGCAAGAACCGCAAGTCCATTCTGGAGATTGACCACCTGAACGCGCCAGCCGATATCGCGGCCCACCTGACCCAACTGGCAGCGTACGCGCCGTTCAAGAACTTTGAGTACCAGATCCGCACGCAAGGCGATGAAGTGCGCTGGGTCTCCGTATCGGGCCTGCCACACGTCGACAGTCATGGCCAGTTTGCCGGCTACCGGGGCACGGGCACCATCGTTACCGAGCGTAAGCGCGCGGAAGTGGAATTGCGCCAAGCGATGCAGATGGCGCAAGCTGCCAACCTGGCCAAGAGCCGTTTTCTTGCCACCATGAGCCACGAGATCCGCACCCCCATGAATGGCATTTTGGGCATGGCGCAAATGCTGCTGATGCCCCAGCTGCCAGATGCCGATCGCACCGACTACGCGCGCACCATTTTGTCCAGCGGTCAAACCCTGCTGACGCTGCTGAACGACATTCTGGACTTGTCCAAGATTGAGGCCGGCAAGTTCCAGCTGGAGAGCACAGCGTTTGCGCCCGAAGCACTGCTACACGAGACCTGCAACCTGTTTGCCGGAGCAGCCCAGACCAAGGGGCTGCAGCTGGACTATCAGTGGCATGGCCCTTCCGACCAGCGCTACCTGGCCGACTCGCACCGCCTGCGCCAGATGCTGGCCAACCTGGTGGGTAACGCCCTCAAGTTCACCGCGCACGGGCACGTGCGCATTGAAGGCCAGCCGACGCAGCGCGAGGGAGAGGCGGCAGTGCTTGAATTCGCAGTGCGGGATTCGGGCATCGGCATTGCGCCCGAGAAGATTGGCGTTTTATTCAAGCCGTTCTCGCAAGCCGACAGTTCGACCACGCGCGAGTTTGGAGGTAGCGGTTTGGGACTGTCTATCGTGCGCCAACTTGCCATGGCAATGGGGGGTGAAGTCGGAGTGGATAGTGAGCTGGGCAAAGGCTCCACTTTCTGGTTTCGGGTTCGTGTAAAAGCCGTGCCCGACGGGCAGGAAAGCCGGGGCGCAAGTCGCGAGATGCCGGAGAATGCCCATGCGGCGAGTGCTGAGGGCTTGAAGGGCCATTTGCTGGTTGCCGAGGACAATCCGATCAATGCCATGGTGATCAGGGCGTTACTGGGGCAGCTTGGCATCACCATGACGCTGGTGGGCGATGGCCAGCAAGCGGTGGACGCGATCATCCAGGGAAAGTCTGGCGGGCCATGCGACCTGATCCTGATGGACTTGCACATGCCGGTGATGGACGGCTACAGCGCGACCGAAAAAATCAGGCAATGGGAAGGCCAGAATGCG
>CAJBVC010000796.1 GCA_903958915.1 uncultured beta proteobacterium | reverse complement strand
TTTCGGTGGTCACCAATCTTGCAGAAGGTATGACCCCATTTGCCCTGTCGCACGAGCAGACTCTGAAGTACGCAGCGCTCGGCGCAGTCGATATGGTGGCGCTGATCCATGCCTTCATACAGCGCATACCCTCGGTGCTCGTCACCCGCTAGAACGCACATGGCAAGAGCCTTTATCCTGTTAATGGACTCGTTCGGCATTGGCGCGACTCCGGACGCCCACGCCTTTGGCGATGCAGGAGCCAACACGCTGGCGCACATTGCCGATTGGGCAAACGACAATGGCGGCCCACTGCAATTACCCACCCTTGAAGGGTTGGGGTTGGGCGCCGCCGCCCACATGTCCTGTGGTCAGTGGCCTGCAGGCTTTCACAAGCGTCAGGGGTTTTCCGGGTCCTATGGCGCGGCACGCGAACGATCCACCGGCAAGGATACCCAAAGCGGCCACTGGGAGAATGCTGGCGTACCGGTGCTGTTTGACTGGGGCTACTTTCCACATGCTGCACCATCATTTCCAGCAGAGCTTACCGACGCTCTGCAGCATGCAACGGGTGTTCCCGGGTTCCTGGGAAATTGCCACGCGTCAGGCACCGAGATCATCAACCGTCTGGGGGACGAACACGCCGCAAGCGGTAAGCCCATCCTCTACACCTCGGGCGACTCGGTGTTCCAGATTGCTGCCCATGAAGACCACTTTGGACTCGAACGCTTGTATGCCTTGTGCGAGGTGGCGTTTGAACTGGTAAAACCCTACAACATTGGCCGGGTCATTGCTCGACCCTTTGTCGGTGCCAACGGTGACTACAAACGCACTTCCAACCGCCACGATTACGCCGTGCCACCGCCTGCTCGCACGCTGTTGGACGGTGTGAAAGACAACGGTGGCGAGGTCATTGCGCTGGGAAAGATCAGCGACATTTTCGCAGGGCAAGGCGTTACGTGCTCCATCAAGGGGGCTGACAACATGGCACTGTTTGATGCGTTGATTGCAACGACCGGATCAGCCCCCAAAGGGTCCCTGACGTTTGCCAACTTTGTCGACTTTGACCAGTTGTATGGGCACCGACGCGACGTCGCCGGCTATGCGAATGCACTGCATGATTTCGACCGCCGGCTGCCCGAATTTGTGGGGCAAATGCAAGCGGGTGACCTGGCCATCATTACCGCGGACCATGGGTGTGACCCCACATGGCCTGGCTCCGACCACACACGCGAGCATATTCCGATGCTGGCATTCGGACCTGGAGTGGCGTGCGGACCTATTGGAATCTCGAGCAGTTTTTCCGACATCGGCCAGACCGTCGCCCACCACCTTCGCATCCCGCCCCTCGATCACGGACACAACCTGCTATGACCCCTTTCCACGCCGTCAAGCGCAACGAAGCCGTCAGCCTGGATCTGGGCTGGATCCATCAAATCAAGGTAAACCGCAACGCTACCGACCGGCGCGCAGCCAGTCTGGTCAACCGAAGGACGGTCAAGAAGGACTATCAGGCCGCTTGGCTCATCAAGGCGATCCAGTGCATTGACCTCACGACCCTGGGTGGCGACGACACACCCGGACGCGTGGAACGGCTGTGCATGAAGGCACTGCGCCCTTTGCGTTCAGACCTCATGGATGCGCTGGGCGTGCAGGGGCTTACCACCGGAGCCGTGTGTGTCTACCACGAGATGATTGTCCCGGCAGCCCAGGTGCTGGCGGGACGCCTGCCCATTGCCGCCGTATCCACCGCCTTTCCTGCCGGACTGGCCAGCCTGGAGACCAAACTGCGGGAAATCGAGTTGTCCGTTGCAGCGGGTGCCACCGAGATCGACATCGTAATCACCCGCCAGCATGTGCTCACGGGAAACTGGCAGGCCCTGTTTGATGAAATGCACGCGTACCGGGCTGCCTGTGGAGCGGCTCATGTGAAGGCGATTTTGGCGACGGGAGATCTGCTCACCTTGGAGAATGTCGCCAAAGCCTCGTGGGTGTGCATGATGGCGGGAGCCGATTTCATCAAGACTTCCACCGGCAAAGAAGGCGTCAATGCCACCATCCCCGTGGCCCTCACCATGGTCAGGACGATTCGTGAGTACCACGAACGTTATGGCTTCAAGATTGGATTCAAACCCGCTGGCGGTGTGTCGTCAGCGAAGTCCGCGCTTCAGTACCTGATTGTGATGAAAGAGGAACTGGGAAATGACTGGTTGCACCCGCACCTTTTCCGCATTGGGGCGTCGAGTTTGCTGACCGATATCGAGCGGCAACTCGAACACCACGTGACGGGAAGCTACTCTGCCAGTCACCGACATGCCCTGCCCTGAGCAGCCTGACCACCAATAGCGCTACCCGTTGCCACCATGCCAAAACCAACCGAGATTCTCGCCACCATGGATTACGGCCCTTCCCCCGAAAGCCACCACGAAGCGCTGGCCTGGCTCGATCAACACCAGCGTCGCTTTGGATTGTTTATTAACAACACCTGGAGCATTCCCGGTGAAACTTTTGCATCTCTCAACCCGGCCGATGCCACTGAACTTGCGCAGGTAACGCAGGCAACCGTCACGGACGTGGACCGTGCCGTAGCCGCCGCACGAGCGGCGCAGCCTGCCTGGGAAGCAACCGGCGGACATGGCCGGGCCCGCATTTTGTACGCGTTGGCACGTCTTCTGCAAAAGCACGCGCGGCTCTTCGCGGTATTGGAGACTCTGGACAACGGCAAGACGATCCGTGAAACCCGCGATGTGGATTTGCCTTTGGTCGCACGCCACTTCTACCACCACGCTGGCTGGGCGCAATTGCTGGCGGACGAGTTCCCCAACCATCGTGCGGTGGGTGTTGTCGGGCAAATCGTTCCGTGGAATTTCCCCTTGCTGATGCTGGCATGGAAGATAGCGCCCGCCTTGGCAGCCGGGAATACAGTGGTTTTCAAACCAGCCGAATTCACCTCGCTCTCGGCATTGCTTTTCGCCGAGATCTGTCAGCGTGCCGGCGTTCCAGCGGGTGTGGTCAATATCGTGACCGGTGACGGTCGTGTAGGCGAAGCCCTGGTCAAGCACCCGGACATCGACAAACTGGCTTTCACCGGCTCCACGGAAGTAGGCCGCCAGATTCGCACAGCCACCGCTGGCAGTGGCAAGAAGTTGTCCCTGGAGTTGGGAGGCAAGTCGCCTTTCATCGTATTTGACGACGCCGATCTGGATGCCGCCGTGGAAGGGTTGGTGGATTCGATCTGGTTTAACCAGGGCCAGGTGTGCTGTGCTGGCTCGCGCCTTCTGGTACAGGAATCGATCGCAGAGCGGTTTCTCGGCAAGGTCAAAGCACGCATGCAACTGCTGCGCCTGGGCTCACCGCTCGACAAGTCCATGGATATGGGCACGCTGATTGATCCAACCCAATTGCAACGCGTCACCTCCTTGGTGGAGTCGGCACGCGCTGAAGGGTGCGACATCTGGCAGCCACCGGGTTCTGTTCCAGACCAGGGAAACTGGTATCCGCCCACCCTGATCACTGGCGCATCGACTTCGGCCGCGGTGGCACAGACCGAAATTTTCGGACCGGTACTCGTGGCGATGAGTTTTCGCACACCCACCGAGGCCGTCCAGTTGGCCAACAACACGGTCTATGGACTGGCGTGCAGTATCTGGTCAGAGTCGATCAGTCTGGCGCTGGATGTGGCGCCGCAGATCAAGGCCGGCGTGGTCTGGATCAACACCGCCAACCAATTTGACGCTGCTTGTGGATTTGGTGGCTACCGTGAGTCCGGGTTTGGCCGAGAAGGTGGCCGGGAGGGAATGCTCGAGTATCTGACCCCGCGCAGCGAAGATGCTCGACCCGACCTGCCAGCCCGCACCATTGCGCCTACCGCCATTTCCGCACTGGCTCCAAGCAGTACGCCAGCCATTGACCGCACGGCCAAACTGTACATTGGCGGCAAGCAGACCCGACCCGATAGCGCCTATAGCCGCGCCATCCACGGCCCCGCAGGCGTCTGGCTGGCAGACGTTGGAGAGGGCAACCGCAAAGACATCCGCAACGCCGTCGAAGCGGCACACAAGGCGTCTGGCTGGGCTCGCGCAAGTGCGCACAACCGCGCCCAGGTGCTGTACTACATTGCCGAGAATCTGGCGGTGCGCTCAAATGAATTCGCACAGCGTATTGCCGCCATGACGGGAGCCGCGAATACCCAAGCCGAGGTGGAGGCGTCGATCGAGCGGCTGTTTTACTACGCTGCCTGGGCGGACAAGTACGACGGTGTGGTGCATCAACCACCAATGCATGGCATTACCGTCGCACTCCATGAACCGCTTGGCGTGATTGGAATTGTTTGTCCGAATGAGGCACCTCTATTGGGGCTCATTTCCCTGATCGCGCCAGCGATTGCGCTGGGCAACCGCGTTGTCGTTGTGCCGTCTGAAGCGCACCCGCTTTCCGCGATTGATCTGTACCAGGTGCTGGACACTTCCGATCTTCCCGGGGGTGTCGTCAACATCGTTACTGGCAATGCCGAAGCCCTGGCGCAAACCTTGGCCAGCCACTCGGATGTGGACGCCCTATGGCGTCACGATGGGTCGGCACCAGGGTGTGCCGAGGTCGAGCGGCTGTCGGCGCAATCCCTTAAACGCACATGGGTCAGTGGCAGTCGGGGACGGGATTGGTTCGATGCACGACAGTCAGCGGGCACTACCGTATTGACCCATGCCAGCCAGGTCAAAAACATCTGGATCCCTTACGGAGTTTGAGGAACTGACTGTGTTGCCCCAGGAGATCATTCGGAAAAAGCGCGATGGCGTAACGCTGACCCAGGAAGAAATCCGCTTCTTTGTGAGCGGCATTACCCATGGTAGCGTGACTGAAGGGCAGATTGCCGCATTTGCCATGGCGGTCTACTTTCGGGATATG
>CAJBVC010000795.1 GCA_903958915.1 uncultured beta proteobacterium | reverse complement strand
GCACGGAGTTGCGCGCGCGCTGCGCGCTGGCACGGTGCATGTGAATCAGTACGACGAAGACGACATCACGGTGCCCTTCGGCGGCTTCAAGCAAAGCGGTGTGGGCCGGGACAAGTCGCTCCATGCCTTTGACAAATACACAGAAACCAAGACTACCTGGATCCGGATCGATTCGCCGATTTGATCGGCACGTCATCAACCATGAACGTCGTTAGGAGAGAGCAATGAACGCAATTTTGAAGCCCACCGCAAGCGCTGCGGCAGCGAGCCTTGGAACCAATGCCCAGTGGCATGCGCGGCGGCTAGCCGCCACGCCGCGCGGGGTTGCCGTGTTTGGGGACTTCTATATCGACCACGCCAAGAACGCAGAGTTCTGGGACATTGAGGGGCGCCGGTTCATTGACTTTGCTGGCGGCATCGCGGTGCTCAACACCGGGCATGTGCATCCCAAAGTGCAGGCCGCCATTGCCGCCCAGCTGCAACGCTTCACCCACAGCTGTTACCAGGTGGTGCCGTATGCAGAATATGTCTCCCTGGCCGAGCGCATCAATGCCATCGTGCCGATTGCGGGCGATAAGAAGACCGCATTCTTTTCAACCGGTGCCGAGGCGGTGGAGAACGCGATCAAGATTGCCCGTTCCTACACCAAGCGCAGCGGGGTGATTGCCTTTGGTGGCGCTTTCCACGGTCGCAGCATGTTCGCGGTGGCACTGACGGGCAAGGTCCAGCCCTACAAAGTGGGCTTCGGGCCGTTTCCGCCCGAGATTTACCATGTGCCGTTCCCGTGCCATTGCGCCAGTCTGGAGGAAACCAAGCACGCCATAGAGCAACTCTTCAAGTGCGACGTAGAGCCTAGTCGCGTCGCCGCCATCATCTTCGAGCCGGTGCAAGGTGAGGGCGGTTTCAATGCCATCCAGCCCGAGGCGGTGCAGTACCTTCGCACGCTCTGTGATGAACACGGCATTCTGATGATTGCCGACGAAGTGCAGACCGGCTTTGCACGCACGGGAAAGATGTTTGCCATGGAGCACTTTGGGGTGTCGCCCGACATCATGACTCTGGCCAAGAGCATGGCCGGTGGTACGACGTTGTCAGCCGTTGTTGGGCGCGCCGACGTCATGGATGCGCCACATCCCGGTGGTCTGGGTGGTACCTATGCAGGCAACCCGCTCGCGGTTGCAGCCGCCCATGCGGTATTGGACGTGATGGCCGAAGAAAAGCTGGTCGATCGTGCCAACCACTTGGGTGCGCGACTGAAGGCGAAGTTAACGCTCGCAAAATCCAGGAATGGCCTGATTGGCGACGTGCGTGGCCTGGGCGCGATGGTGGCCTGCGATTTCGTCACCGCCTCCGGAGCACCCGATGCAGAATTGGCCAAAGCGGTGCAGCAGGCGGCACTCAAGAAGGGTTTGCTGTTGCTGACCTGCGGCGTCTATGGCAACGTCATTCGCTACCTGTTTCCCCTGACCATCGAGGACAGCGTGTTCGAGGAGGCGTTGGCAGTGCTGGACGACGTTCTGGCGTGATGTTTCCATTTCTAAATCATTCCGTGTCGTTGTTGCTTCGCCTTGTCGTGCGTCAGCACTGCCTGCGGCTTCGCGCCTAGACACAAATGATTTGGAAACGGAATCAATAT
>CAJBVC010000794.1 GCA_903958915.1 uncultured beta proteobacterium | reverse complement strand
GGTCGTAGGGCGGAACAATGGGCGCGGTCACGTCCTGCAGAGTCTGCCACCGCAGTACCCGCATTCCAGTAGACAGGGCACCACGACTCCAGGACAAGTTGACGTCGTTGGGCAAAAGTCGCTGCGTAAGCGATGGACTGGTGCGCGTGAAATCGCGCCAGTAGTTGTCGTCACTGACCCGGTTGAGATTGACGGAAAGCCCGACGTCGCCAATCGCCGACACGCCCGTGGCCACATTGCCGGTATGGGTGAAAGCCAGCCCCCAGCGATCGGATGCGCGCAGGCGGTCTGCTGGCATGTAGGCGCCCCGCACGATTCCGTTGTAGCGTGGCTCCAGATAACGGAACTCCGCGCCCAGGTCCACACCACGGTCGGTCATGAGCGTAGGGGTCAGCGTGGCATCGCGGTTGGGCGCAATGTTCCAGTAATAGGGCAGCGCCACCTCCACACCATTGAAATTGTCAAGCCCGATCGTGGGCGGCAACAGACCCGACTTGCGCCGGTCCGAGAGCGGAAAGCTGATGGCCGGCACCGGCAGGATCGGCACGCCCTTGAAGCTCAGCACGGCGCCGGTGGCGACACCCACATCGTCCTCAGTATCCATGCTGATGGTGGTGGCACGCAAAATCCAGTCCGGCATCCAGTCCGGCCCCGGTCGACGGCGGCAGGTGGTGTAGCTGGCGTTGTGCACCACGGTACGCGTCTTGTCCAGAAACTCGGCCCGGTCGGCCTGCCCGTGGGCCTCGTTTTGCAGGAAGTGGTAGCGTGGCTCGTTGAAAAACCCCTCAAAGGTCTCTACCGTGAGCTCCAGCAGGGGGCCTTCGTAGACATTGCCTGAGCGGTTGATGCGTACGTTGCCAGTGGCCTTGGCCAAATCACGCGATTGGTCGTATTCGAGACGGTCCGCCCGGATGACGGTGTCGGACTTGCGCAATTCGGCGTTGCCCTCGATCACCGTCTCCAGATCCGGGCTGCCCGACATGCGGTTGCCCTGCAAAAAAACCGGCACACCCTGCTTGGGCGGCAGTTGTTCCTGCAAACTGCCGCTGGGCTTGAGCGTTAAGCCGCCCGCGGCCGTTTGCGCAGAAACCGGCGTACATCCCAGAGCCAGCAGAACGCCAAGGGCCAGGCAAAGAGCCGTGGGCGTACTCAGATGTGGCATGAGTGGTGAAACGGCAGACTCCATCGCAAGGGAAGGTGGTTGTCGACAACCCGCAACAGTGACGGGCTTTGTAGAATGGATTATCCATGAGCCTCACGCAAACCACCCCTTCCATTGCCTGCTTCGGGCGCACTCGCCGGCGTGACATCGCTCCGAACGGCCGACTACCGCGGCACCACACCCACGCCGCCTACGGACTAGGGTGCATATAAGAAAAGTGCTTGCAACGCCCGTCCTGCATGCGTAAGCAGCTACTATATTCATAGCATTTCGAGTCATGCCACGTTTCTTTTGTCCCGCTGTTCTGGCGACCGGTACCACGCTGGAATTGCCTGCGGGCGCTGCGCGGCATGTGCAGGTATTGCGTCTGCAGCCGGGCGACAGCATCACCCTGTTCAACGGTGGCTGGTCCGAGGCTGCCACGGGCGGCGAGTTCGGCGCCACCGTTACCCGCATGGGGCGCAGTGATGTGGCCGTGCTGGTGGGACAACACCACACGGTGGAGCGCGAGGTGGCACGCCAGATCCATCTGGCGGTGGGCATGCCGGCCAATGACCGCATGGACTGGCTGGTCGAGAAGGCCACCGAACTTGGGGCGGCCAGCATCCAGCCGCTCATGACCGAACGCAGCGTCTTGCGCTTATCCGGAGAACGTGCCGAGAAGAAAGTGGCGCATTGGCAAAGTGTGGCCGTTGCCGCCTGCGAGCAGTGTGGCGGCAACCAGGTTCCGCGCATTCACCCGGTGCGCAACCTGCCTGCTTGGCTGGCAGCACGGGGCGTGGATGATGCGAGCACGGGTTGGTTGCTGTCACTGCATGCGTCTGCGTTGCCGCTAAAGCAGCGTATCAATCACGCCGGGCTGGGTGCAATCACCCTGCTTTCCGGCCCCGAAGGGGGTCTGAGCGCGCTCGAGCAAGACGCTGCGCTGCATCTCGGCTTTGCGGCGATCAGTCTTGGGCCCCGGGTACTGCGCGCAGAAACCGCCGCCCTGGCAGCGCTGGCCGCTCTCGTCGTGGCAGGGTAGCAAACGTCAGGGTTTATCCGTGGGGCGGCAGGTGCCCAAAACCTGCGCGCCCGGGCATACTATGGTCCAAGCACCCCCATTGTTGAGGAGACCTCTTTGATATCCGAATCCACGCGCAACGCATTGGTTGCCACGGGACTTGGCACGCTGATGCGCGGTGCCGGTCTGGTCACCCGTTTCATCCCCATTCCCCAGCCCACTCTGCTGGTCGGTCCAGGCTCCAGTGGTCGTCTCGGCCAATCGATTGCCGGTATGGGCCACAGCAAGATCCTGATCGTGACCGACAGCATCATCTCAAAGCTCGGACTCCTCAACGATCTGACCAATGCACTCACGGCCGGTGGTGCCGACTTTGTGGTGTTTGATGAAATTACACCCGATGCGCCGATTCCGCTGATCGAAAAAGGGATTGACTTCTACCGCGCCAACGGCTGCGATGCCATCGTGGCGTTTGGTGGCGGCTCCAGCATGGATGCCTCCAAGGCGATTGCGGTGGCGGTGGCCAACAACAAGCCGCTGCGCCAACTGGCAGGCTACTTCAAGGGCTTGCGCGCGCCGGTCAAGATTTACGCTGTGCCCACCACCGCTGGCACTGGCTCCGAAGTGACCGTGGCGGCGGTGATCTCCGACCCCGAAAAGCACCGCAAACTGGTCATCGTCGACCCACGCATGGTGCCCAAGATGGCCGCACTCGACCCGAGCCTGATGACCGGGCTACCGCCGCACATCACGGCAGCCACCGGTATCGATGCGCTGACCCATGCCATCGAGGCCTTTGTCGGGAACTGGACCACGCCCTACTCCGACGGCATGGCGCTGTCCGCCGTGGGACTGATTTTCGAGAACCTGCGCACCTGCTACACCGACGGCAAGAACCTGGCGGCACGCGAGAAGATGGCGCTGGCGTCCACCTATGCCGGCTTTGCATTCACCCGCGCCAACGTGGGCTACGTGCATGCCATTGCCCACCAGTTTGGCGGGCTCTACCACACCCCGCACGGCCTGGCCAATGCCATCATGCTGCCGCTGGTGCTCAAATTCTCGGCGCCCGCCATCACCGAACGGCTGGCGCTGCTGGCGGTACGGGCCAAGGTCGGATCCGAGGACGAAGACAAGGACGTGCTGGCGCAGAAGTTTCTCGACGCGGTGGACCAGCTCAATGCCGATCTGGGCATTCCGACCACGCTGGCCGCACTGAAGGAGTCTGACATTCCTGCATTGGCCAAGGCGGCATGCTGGGAAGCGCACACGGGTTACCCGGTGCCACGCTACATGTCGCAGGAAGAGTGCGAAGACCTGATTCGGCTGGCGCTGCCAAAAGGGGCGCCACCAGAGCCCAAGCCAGCAGCCAAGCGCCGCATCAAGAAGACTGCGTAAACGTAAGCCGCATGTAGCAACCGTGTCGCGCACACAGACCATAACGAAATATTTGCAGGAGCCATTGCGATGAAGAAAGTAGTCACCGTCACCCTCGGTTCGTCCAAGCAGGACTTTGAATTCAAGACCCGTTTTCTGGGCCATGACTTTTCCGTGCGCCGTCTCGGTGCCGATGACGACACCACCAAGGCCTGGGAACTTTTGCGCCGGCAGCAAAACAATGTGGACGCGGTGGGCCTGGGTGAAATTGGCGACCATTTCCAGGTCGGGCTGCGCACCGTGGTCAACAAGGAGACGCAGCGGCTGATGAACGTGGTGACCCGGGTACCGGTAACCACCGGTGCCACGTTGCGACGTCTGCTGCAGGTGCGTGCCGTGCGCCATGTACAGAAGGAACTTGGCAACTATTTCAACAACAACCTGGTGCTGTTCCTATCAGGCATGCGCAACTACGACATGGCGGTCGCCCTGTCCGACTACACCAAGAACCTGAGCTTTGCCGATGCCCTGTTCCAGACCGGTGCACCTGCCATGCTCGGTTCGCTCGAGCAACTCGAACTGTTTGCCAAGGGCAGCGAGCTGATGCTGTCGGGACGACCCGGTGAAATGCTGGAGCGCTCTTTGACCGCGTTCAAGAACAACCGCATTTCAGCTGCGGTGACCAAGTCGCACGTGATCGTGGGCACCTACCACGAGTTGCATGCGGTGGGCACCATGGCAAATCTGGAAGGCAAGACGCTCATCACCTCGGCGGTGGACGACGAGCGCCTGGCATTCTTCACCAAGTGCAAGGTGAACCTGGTGGTGGACGTGTCACCCAAGCTGTTTGACAAAGTCATCGGCATCAACACGCTGGAAGCGATGATTCTTGCGGCGCTGGAGAAGTCGCCCGAAGAAGTGTCGGACGACGACTTCGATGAAATCCTCAGTGAGCTCGATATCCGCCCGCGCCTGCTGCACCCCACCGGCAAGTTCCGCAATATCCGCCGCTTCGCGTTTGTGATCCACCCCTTGAGCCAGAACTACATTCGCAAGGCCTTCCCGATTCCGGCTGCCACGCCCAAGTTCATCATGGACAAGGTGGAAACCTTTGCGGCGCACATGCCGCCCATGGTGTATTGCAAGATGGAAAACATCGTCTCTCCCACCGGGGCAGAGGCCGAAGGCTGGCTGATTTCGGTGGGCGGCACGCCCAAAGAAATGCTGTCGCGCAGCCCCGAGTTCACCTACCGGCGCCTGCTGCATGCTTCCCGCATTGCCGAAAAAATGGGTGCGCAGATCATGGGCCTGGGCGCCTTCACCAAGGTGGTGGGCGATGCGGGTGTGACGGTGGCGCGGCGCTCGAGCCTGCCCATCACCACCGGCAACAGCTACTCCGCCTCCGGAGCGTTGTGGGCGGCTGCCGATGCCATGCGCCGCATGGGGCTGGTCAGCATCAACCAGCACAACAAGAAAGTGGCTGCCAAGACCATGGTCATTGGTGCCAGCGGCTCCATTGGCTCGGTCAGCGCGCGCCTGCTGGCGATGTCGTTCGACGAGGTGTACCTTGCGGGGCGTACCCTGAGCAAGCTCGATGAGCTGAAGGCCTCCATCCTGCAGGAAACGCCGGATGCCAAGGTGTTCACCACCATTGACTACAACGAGTTGCTGGCGGATATGGACATGATCGTCACATCTACTTCTGGCGCAGGTAAGGAAATTCTGGACATCATGCGGGTCAAGCCCGGCTGCGTCATCACCGACGTGGCCCGCCCGTTAGACCTGCCGGCCTCCGATGTCGCCAAGCGCCCAGATGTGTTGGTAATCGAATCAGGTGAGATTGATTTGCCGACCAAGGTCAAGGGTCTCAAGAGCATTGGCTTGCCACCCAATGTGATTTACGCGTGTCTGGCAGAAACCATTGTGCTGGCTCTGGAAGGGCGTTTCGAGGTGTTTACCG
>CAJBVC010000793.1 GCA_903958915.1 uncultured beta proteobacterium | reverse complement strand
ACTTCAGTTTCATTTCCTTGTAGTCCACATGCTTGCGAGCGACTGGATCAAATTTCTTGATCAGCATCTTCTCGGGCATGAGTTTCTTGTTCTTGCTGGTGGTGTAGAAGTGACCGGTACCGGCTGTCGATTCCAGCTTGATTTTTTCGCGTCCGCCTTTGGTTGCCATGATGTTCCTTTCAGTTGGGGACAGAGCTAAAGATCAGTCCCCAAGTTAATTGTTAAGCCTGACCACGTGCGCGCAAATCGGCGAGCACAACGTCAATACCGTTCTTGTCGATCAAACGCAGACCTGCGTTCGAAATCCGCAGACGAATCCAGCGGTTTTCAGTCTCAACCCAGAAACGGCGGTATTGCAGGTTCGGCAGGAACCGGCGCTTGGTTTTGTTGTTGGCGTGGGAAACATTGTTTCCGACCATGGGGCCTTTGCCCGTTACTTCACATACGCGTGCCATAAAGGTCACTCCGATATAAAACAGCTATTACTGGCGACCTTTTCAACTCAGAGAGTCGTTTCGGTCTCGCTCTAGCCTCACCTCGCCAGGTAAAAAGGGTGGCGGTAACCCTGTTGCAGTCGGCCAACCCATGAGGGTCAACGTCAGCAAAGCCTGCAATTATAGCCCAACTCCGCGCCGGGCCACCCCAAGCGGAGTTAGCCCCTCGGGGGCAGCGACCCGCTTGGCGGCGCAGCGTGGGGTTCCATTTATTCCTGTTCCAGGAAGCGCTGGGCGTCCAGGGCGGCCATGCAACCGGTGCCGGCGCTGGTGATGGCCTGGCGGTACACGTGGTCCTGCACATCGCCCGCCGCAAACACACCGGGCACACTGGTTTGCGTGGCAAAGCCCTTGAGGCCGCCCTGGGTGACGATGTAGCCGCCTTCCAGATGCATTTGTCCCTGGAATAGGTCGGTGTTGGGTGCGTGGCCAATGGCGATGAAGCAGCCTTGCAGGGCAATGTCTTCGGTGCTGCCATCGACCGTGCTCTTGATGCGAATGCCCGTCACTCCCGTCGCATCACCCAGCACTTCGTCCAGGGTGCGGAAAGTCTTGAGCTCGATCTTTCCAGCCGTAACCTTGTCCATCAGCTTGTCGATCAGGATTGGTTCGGCCTTGAACTTGTCGCGCCGGTGCACCAGGATCACCTTGCTGGCGATGTTGGACAGGTAGAGGGCCTCCTCCACGGCGGTATTGCCGCCGCCCACAACGCAGACGGACTGGTCGCGGTAGAAAAAACCATCACAGGTTGCGCAGCCGGATACCCCACGCCCCATGAAGGCGGTTTCGCTGGGCAGACCGAGGTACTTGGCCGATGCGCCGGTGGCGATGATGAGTGCGTCACAGGTATAGGTTCCGCTGTCGCCCTTGAGGGCGAACGGACGCTTGGTCAGGTCGACCGCATTGATGTGGTCTAACAAAATCTCGGTCTTGAAACGTTCGGCATGTTCCAGAAAGCGCTGCATCAGGTCCGGGCCTTGCACACCGTGCACATCGGCTGGCCAGTTGTCCACCTCGGT
>CAJBVC010000792.1 GCA_903958915.1 uncultured beta proteobacterium | reverse complement strand
GCTACCGCAGGATGCGTAAACCACCAATAGACCCGCCATTCGCAACATCCGCCTATCGCGGCGAAACACTAAACCCCAGGCTGGTATTTGAAAACCCGCTATTGCGGTAACTAAAGTGATTCGGCCCATCCTGCCACCAGACCGTCATGGTTCCCGCAGGTACCGTGCCCAGGGCCAGGTCTGGCGTCAGCACAAACTGCTGTCCACCAAACAGGGTAAGCAAGGCGGTTCCATCGGTCTGGATAACGGTCCAGCCACCCACGGCTTGCGATACCTGGCCGCCCAAGAGCTCGGGGTCGAGGAAGGCCGGGTACAGAATCTGGACGTGACCGGCACTGTCGGTAAAGCGCAGTTGGCCATCTGTTCCCGTGGTCAATGCTGGGGCCGCGGGTTGCCCTGGGTTACGCTGCCAAAAATTCGGGTTAATGGCTTCGATGCAAAGCATCCGAAAAAGTGATGCCGTGAGTTTTCCCCAATTACCGCTTTCACGCTCGTTCTGTTTCTTGCATTTGCTTTCATTTGCAGTGGACCACGAAGCAGCGCTGCCGGCACTGCAGGGTGCCAGCGCTACAAGGCAAAACAGGCTGCAGACCCCGTATGTAATGCGTGGGCAGCTATCTAATTTGTAGCGGCATGACGATGCAGCCTGTCATGGTTTCCAGACCCATGGGCTCGTCTGGCCGCGCCTGTCAGCGCGCCCCGACCAGAAATGCAGCCGGCGGCAAGATGGGAATGCTGCGCCAGGGGTGCAGCTGGGTCAGGTGCGGGTCACTGGCAACGATCAGTTCGGCGTTCGCCGTGAGGGCCAACGCCAGGAACTTATCATCTTTGGGATCGGCACATTCTGTGATGTGTTGGTGGACCTCAACCATGCGCAGGCGCAGCTTGATTCCATCCAGAAACAACTGCCGCTGGGCCGCGCTGGCATAGCGGTCAAACTTGGGGCGCAGCAACACCTGTTGCAGTTCGTCCAAAGTGGCCAACGACATAAACAGGTCATAGTGGCGCAATGCCCGCTCCAGCGCCAACGCGGGTACCGACTGGGGCCGGATGGCAGCGCTGATCAGTACGCCGGTGTCTATGACAATAGGTCTATCGAAGCGCATGGACCCACTGGTTCACGTCGGCATCGGTCAACGCACCAGCGCCTTGCGGGTCAGTTGCTTGTTGCTGCGCGAGGCTTGCGCGATATTGCGCGTACCAGTCACTTGCCGCTGCCCGGCGGGCGCTTAAATCGTTGAGCACCTGCATGTCCTGGTCACAAATGACATAGGCCACAGGTCGCCCCCGCCGGGTAACCTGGATTGGCTCGCGCTGCGACCGGTCAATCAATTCGCCAAACCGGCTTTGCGCCTCAACCGAAGTCAGTGTGAGCACTGGTGAACTCCATTAATTGGCCATAACAGCCGATATGGCCATATTAGCCGTATTGTCACTCCTGCGCAAATACGCTGCTCTGTCCTGCTTTTTGCGCCGCACATGCGGCCCCTTCGGACTGCGGAGTCCTACAAAAGCAGCGCCGGGGCCGTGAAGGCGTAGCCGATCTGGTGCGCGGTTTTGATCGGTAGCGGCTCTGCGAAATGGCCCTGCGCCTTCTTGCGCAAGCGGGTAATCAGCACATTGAGCCGGTCAGCGGCATTGCTGATGCGCTGGCCGAAGATTTCGTCAGTCAGGTCTTTCTTGGGGATGGCCTGGCCCTGCACCTTGATCAGGCGGTGCAGCAGCGCAAACTCGCGCG
This sequence comes from uncultured beta proteobacterium, assembly GCA_903958915.1. Classification (GTDB taxonomy): domain Bacteria; phylum Pseudomonadota; class Gammaproteobacteria; order Burkholderiales; family Burkholderiaceae_C; genus Allorhodoferax. The sequence continues at coordinate 2 of CAJBVC010000792.1, read as the reverse complement.
CT
>CAJBVC010000791.1 GCA_903958915.1 uncultured beta proteobacterium | reverse complement strand
GGATGTCCTGACCCGCTACCAGGTCAAGGCCACATTCTTTGAGCCCGACACCCAGCCCAATGACACGATCTTTACCGGCAGCTTTACCCTGAACTCCACACGGCAAACGGTATCCGGCCTAAGCGGGCTGCTGACCGAATCCATGACCGGCCCGCCCATGATCACGGTGCCGCTGACCTACCAGTTGTCCACGGTCAGCGATGGCCTGGGTGGGCTGCTGGTTACCAGCTTTGCCTTGAATACCACCAACACTTTTGCCGAGGGCGGCTTTGCAGCGGGTTCCGAGGGCATGTACTTCGGCTGGCCCACGGCCAAGCACCCGGGCGTGCCTGGGGGTGTGGGCAATGCCTATGTGACCATCTATGTCAACCTGGCCAACCCATTGGGCACATTGACACCGGCGCAGATCAATCGCCTGGCCTACGCAGACTGCGCACCCGGCGGCATGATGGGAGACACCTGCATGACCGGCTTTTGGGGACGCGGCACCATGGGTGGCTACCCGGTGGCACAAACCATCACCCAGCCCTGAACCCGCCAAACCGCTGACGATTCACACGCCCATGCGCCACGCCCCACGATGTGCAACTCGTCTCCGCCCCTGTGCGGTGTGGTTTGCGCTGTGCATCGCCATAGTCATGGCGCTGGCACCCACGCTTTCGCACGCTCTGGCCTGGAGCCAGGGCAGCGGTGGTCATTACATGGAAATCTGCACGGCCACCGGCACCCGCCTGGTGCCAGTGGACTCCGCCACAGTATCAGCCGATTCCCCAGCCGGGCCGGAATCGGCCTTGTCGTTCGCGCATTGCCCGTTTTGCCTGCACACAGCAGACCGTGTCGCTCCTCCACCCCATCCCGTTGCTTACCTCTTCTTGGATATGGGTGGACAGCAGGAGGCCATGGTCTGGCAGGCGTTTTTCTTCGCAACGCACTTCACGTTTGTGCCCCCACCGCGCGGGCCACCGTAGCAGACCTGCGCTATCTGATTGATAGCTAAAGAGGTCCATCCTGTGATGGGTAAACGCCCACTGCGTCTGGTTGGGCGATTGTGATTTTCGAATTATTAGTGGAACGAATATGTACCAAAAAACAATCATTGCGAGCGCCATCGCGTCATGTGTAGCTTCGGCGTTTGCACAGCAAAGCCCTCTTGTGCAGGAGCTTTCGGTCGTCACTGTAACGGCCGACCGCCTGAGCCTGCCCCGCGATCAGGCAGCCAGCCCGGTGCGCCTGCTCGGGCGCGCAGACCTTGACGCATTGCCGGTCAAGGACGTCACCGAAGCGCTGGCGACCCTGCCCAATGTGAACATTCGCCGATCAGGTGGGGTGGAGGCCGAACCGTCACTGGGCATGTACGGCATCTCGGCACAACCCCGATCTTCCTCTTCCACCACGCTCGCCATCAATGGTGTTGCGCTTAACAACGGCATGTTCCCCGAGGCCAGCTTGAACATGCTGCCATTGTCCATGCTGGATCATCTCGAAGTGATTCAGGGCCCGGCGTCGTCGGCTTACGGCAACAACGCCCGACTGGGTGTGGTCAATCTGGTCACGCGCCAGAAGCAGACATTCGGCGGTGAAGTGGCCGCTTCGGCGGCGAAGTGGAACACCACGTCAGTGGGTGGCTACGTGGGCGGTGCCCTGAGCGACGGCGGACATTACTTGCTGGGCTTCGACAAGCGCGGCTCGGATGGTTCCT
>CAJBVC010000790.1 GCA_903958915.1 uncultured beta proteobacterium | reverse complement strand
CAAATGCGGTCTGTTGCCCATCCGAGTTGCGTGTGATGGTTCCGGCGGTGGGGCCACTGAAACTGAGGAAATAGTCCGATGCTGCGAACTTGGTGACATCCGAAATACCCATGGTGAGGGACGTGGTGCCCTTGTTCACGAAGGCCGGCGGAGCTGGCTGCAGGACGTTAGCACCACCAAATACCGTGGGGCTGAAAATGTCACCCCCGATGTTGCCATCCAGGTCCGTGCCAAGCTTGTGCTGGGCATTCATCGCTGTGCTGATGGCCATGGTCAGGCGCCCCAGCAAATTGCGACCCTCATTCAGATCGTGGTTCTGAAAGCGGATCAGCCCGGATACTTCACCACCCCCCAGCATGTGATCATCGAGCCTGTTGGCTTCTCCATTGCGGATGATCGCCAGCGTGCTTGTGCGCGGGTCGCCAAAATCATCCTTGACGATGGCTACACTGGAGGCACGTGTCCCCAATATCAGCTCCTGGCTTGAGCTCAAATAGATGCCGATCGAGCCGTCATCCGCGTTGATCTGCGTGGTTTGCACAAACTGGTTCAAGTCGCGAATCAGTTGATCACGCTGGTCCAGCAGGTCATTGGGCGGCTGCCCCGAACCTAACGCACGAATCACTTGGTCATTCACTGCGGCAATGTTCTTGGCAATGCTATTGATTGAACTGACCTTCTGATCCAGCGATTGCTGCACTACCAATTGCAGGTCGTCCAGGCGCTGGGAACTGGAGCGCATGCGTGATGCAGTTTCCTGAACACGGGTAAGCGCCACCGTACGGGCGGTCAGATCTGTGGGCGCATTGGATACATCCGAAAACGCGTTCATCATGTCGCTGATGGAAGCGCCCAAACCTTGTTTGCCGCCCTCGAAAACGCCTTCAAGCTGTTTCAAATAGTCGGCACGTGTCTTGTCGGCATATTCGTTCGACGATGCCAGTGAGGACTGGCGCACCAGAAATTCATCAAAATTGCGCTGTATCGTTTGAACATTGACGCCCCTGCCGATGTAACCTGAGCCGCTGTACTGCCCTTCAACAGCTTCCATCACCGCCTTTTGGCGCGAGTACCCAACCGTATTGACATTGGCAATGTTGTTGCCAGTCGTCTGCAACGCAACTTGATTGACCTGTAGAGCTCGGGTGCCCAGATTGAGGAGGCTCATGGCAGTGCTCGCTTAGGTCTGCACGCGCCGCACGGCGATGGTTGCGTTGATGGCACGACTCAATTTGGCGGCGTAGTCCGGATCGGTGGCGTACCCTGCCTTTTGCAGACCACTGGCGAAAGCCTGTACCGAACCAGTCTGCATTTTCGCTTTGGCATAGCGTGGGCTGTCCGAGATCAACCGGGCATAGTCCTTAAATGAATCCGCGTACGAGTCATAGGCGCGAAATCGCGCTACGCGTTTCTCTGCGACACCATTGACATACTCCGTGGTGGTCACTTCCGCCACCTTGCCTGTCCAACTGGCTCCAGCCTTGATTCCAAAGAGATTGAAGGATGGCGCACCCCCCTTATGCCTGATTTCGAACTTGCCCCATCCGGTTTCGTGACCTGCCTGACCCAGCATGTAAGCAGCGGGGATGCCTGTAGCTTTCTCCACTTCACTGGCGACCTTGGTGTGGCGTTGTACAAAGTTGAACTGACTCTCTGTCGGCCCACGACTCTTTTTGGCGTCGGACGCTGCGGTGCTAGCGCTGGACTTGACAGCAGTGGCCGTTTCGGCAGCAGTGGCTGCGGTCCTGTCAATTGCAGGTGATGTCGCTTTTGCGGCCATTTGCCGTGT
>CAJBVC010000789.1 GCA_903958915.1 uncultured beta proteobacterium | reverse complement strand
GCGCCAGCGTCGCGCAACACAAACCGGTCACCGCGCACCGCGCTGGTTTGTCGCTCCAGAATGATTTCGGCCAGCACGCTGCTACCCGGTTCAGCCACTTCAACATCCAGAAGAGCAATGCGGGCCAGAATATCATCGGCACCCAGATAGAGGTGTGCCGGCGTCCAGTGTTTGAGAGCACTTTGCCCAGCAGGGATGCGCAACTCTGCCTGAAAACGCTGCACGCCAGCGTGCACCGTCGGCGCTATCAGCCACATGCCGCGCTGCACGTCTTTCTTTTCGAAATCACCGCTCAGTGCCAGGGCACAGCGCTGGCCGGCACGCCCTTGCTGCGCGGATTGGTCCTGCACATGCAGGCTGCGCACGCGGGCCTTAAGCCCGACCGGTGCAATCTGCAAATGCTCGCCCACCGCCACTTGGCCGGAAAAAACCGTGCCGGTGACCACCGTGCCAATGCCTGACAGGCTGAAGCAACGGTCAATCGCCAGGCGAAACTGGCCTTCGGCGCAGCGGCTCTCCTGCTGCAACGCCGCTGACTGCAGGTGGTTTTTTAGTGCTGGCATGCCGGTACCGGTGACCGAAGACACGGCAAATATTGGGCTGCCGGCCAGCCCGGTACCAGCCAGCAGGTGTTCAACTTCTTCCCGCGCTTGCGCCAGCCGCTCGGGTTCCACCAAATCGCACTTGGTCAAAGCGATGGCACCACAGGTCAGCCCCAACAGATCGATCAGTTCCAGATGCTCGCGGGTTTGCGGCATGGGGCCGTCATCGGCCGCCACCACCAGCAACACGAAGTCGATGCCGGTAGCGCCCGCCAGCATGTTGTGGATCAGCTTCTCGTGGCCCGGTACATCAATGAAACCCAGCGTGCCACCACCGGGCAGTGGCGTATAGGCATAGCCCAGGTCCACGGTGATGCCCCGCGCCTTTTCTTCCGGAAGACGGTCGGCGTCCACGCCGGTAAGGGCCTTGACCAACGCAGTCTTGCCATGGTCGATATGGCCTGCGGTGCCGATCAGCATTGTTGAAAAGCTCCCGCATGCAGTGCTTTGCCCAGACTGGATTCATCGCGTGGCTCCAGACAGCGCAAATCCAGCAACAGCGCATCATCAGCGATGCGACCGATGACGGGTTGTGGCAGCTGCCGCAATGCCTTCTCGATCCGGTGCAGGACCCCGGCGCCCCGTTTGCCGCTGGGCCGCACCGCCAGCCCGGCGGAGGGCAGCCGGTCCACCGGCAGGGAACCCGAGCCGATCTGCGACTTCAGCGCCACGACTTCGACCACCACTGGCAACCGAGCCAGAGCGGACTGTAAGGCGGGCAACAGCCGTTCGGCCGCCGCCCGGATCTCGGCCTCGGGCCGGCTCAAGTGGCGCAGGGTGGTCAGTCGCTGGGCCAGGCGATCGGGGTCCCGGTAGAGTCGCAACACCGCTTCCAGCGCCGCCATCGTGATCTTGCCGACACGCAATGCGCGTTTCAGTGGGTTCTTCTTGATTTTGGCAATCAACTCCTTGGTACCCACGAGCAGCCCCGCCTGCGGGCCGCCCAACAATTTGTCACCCGAGAAGGTGACCAGATCGGCGCCGGCTGCAATTGCCTCCTGGGGCGTGGGTTCGTGCGGCAAGCCCAGGGCAGCCAGATCAATCAGCGTGCCTGATCCGAGGTCGACCACAAAGGGTAACCTGTGGGCATGCGCCAATGCGGCAAGATCGGCTTCGGGTACCGCATGGATAAAGCCGTGAATGGCGTAGTTGCTGGTGTGCACCTTCATCAACATCGCACTGCGTGCGTCGATGGCCTGCGCAAAATCCTTCAGGTGGGTGCGGTTGGTGGTGCCCACTTCAACCAGCCGGGCGCCAGCCCGCTGCATGATGTCGGGTACCCGAAATGCCCCGCCGATCTCGACCAGTTCCCCACGCGACACCAGCACCCGCTTTTTCTGCGCCAGCGTGTTGAGCAACAAGAACACCGCAGCGGCATTGTTGTTGACCACGGTGGCCGCCTCGGCCCCGGTCAGCTCACACAGCAGTTCGCCAACGATGTCGTCACGGTCACCACGCCCCCCTGACTCCACGTCGTACTCCAGAGCGCAAGGGTTCAGAGCCGCTGCGACCATTGCGTCGACTGCCTCTTGTGGCAAAACCGCCCGGCCCAGATTGGTGTGCAACACGGTGCCGGTCAGGTTAAAGACCGTGCGCAAGCGCGCGCGCCCGGCCTGGTGGACGGCGGTGACAATGTCGTTGAGGAGTGTGGCTTCCCCCGGCAACGCTGCACCTTCCTTTACCGCTAGCCGTGCATTGGCGAGCTGTTCGCGCACGTGGCGTGTCACCAGGCTGCGCCCATATTCGTCGACCAAGGGGAGCGCAACCGGATGGGATAGCAAACGGTCAACCGAAGGGAGTTTGGATAGAGAGTTCATGGCTTCACCCGGACCGGGCAGAAACAGAGATAAAGGACATTAAGGAGTGCGGGTCATGCAGCGAGGTTATCAAAAATCATAGCGGCCTACGCATACCAGATGCGCGCTACAGGCATAAAACGTATACGCTGCGGGAACCACAATGGCTCACGCAACTTCAGGCACCAACAGCAGGTTGGGGCCAGCGCGCCCATAACCAGCCTCGTCCAATAGTATGTCCAATGCCAGTGTCGCCAGATCGTCGGCCACCGGATCCACGCCGCCTTTTTCCTGGTAGATGATCTTCAGGTAGCTGTGGCAGGAGTCACAGGTCTCGGCGCGCACGGCCTCGCGCCGTTGGGCATCGGCGTCTTCGAGCAGCCGGTAGCCAATCGACTCGGTTGCGTCGCAGGCGGCACACTTCACGCGCACCAGATTCCACTCGGTGTTGCACAAGGCGCAGTGCAGGTAGCGCAGGTTGGCCACATCGCCTGCGCTCTTGACAACACTTCCCACCGGCAGGAAACCACAGCAGGGGCAAACGCCGGGTGCGTCCAGCACCTGCAGCGATGCGGCCAGCCGCGACGCAGCGGCCGTCCAGTGCACCTGCAATGCCGCTGCCACATAGGGCAACAAGGCATTGTCTGGCCCTGTGTAGTCAGTGTGCAGCACTTGTTCGGCCAGCGCCTCCAGGTCCGCAGCCGGCAGGGCCTGCAACAACTGCAGTTTCGGTACAGCAGCGGTGGGCGCCAGCGGCAGCAGGTCGGCGCATAGCGTTGCCAGCACGTCGCGCCAAACCGGTGCACGTTGCCAGGATTGCGCCGGGACCACCGGCATACGGTGCGCACAAGCCAGCGCCAAGGCGTCTGCGTCTGGCAGCGTCAGCGTAGGGTAGCTGGCTATGGCGCGATGCTGGACACGTGTGAGCGCGGCCAGAAACCCCAGCCAAGCACCCAGCGGGTGCCCCGTTGCGAGTTGCTCAAAGCGCTCTGCCCGGACCAGAAAAACCCGTGCCGGGTCGGGTGCCAGTACACCGGGTGGTTCGCCAGCGGCGCGGATCGGGATGGTTTCAGGGGTGACCGATGCGCTCACGACTTGCCCGTCACCTGCCGGTACCAGGCCCGGTGGTGCTGTTTGGCCCAGGCCCGCGTCACGGTGCCATAGACCATCGCCCGGATCGTGCCACGCACCCAAATGGCTGCGTAAATGTGCACGATCATCATCCCAATCATCACGGCAGCGGCAGCGGCATGCGCTACCGCACCGAGCCGCACCAGGTCAATCGGGAAACTGAAGTAGGCCCGCCACAGCAGGATGCCTGATAGCAGCAACAGCAACATGCAAGTGGCGATGACCCAGAACATGACCTTCTGTCCACCGTTGTACTTGCCTTGTTCGGGCATGTTGTGGTCGTTGCCATCCACCAGTTCTCCGGCACGGCCAAGCCACTCCCGATCGACATCGGTCATCTTGTTCAAGGCCGCGAAGCGCAGGAACATGACTACAAATGACAGAGCCATCAAGACACCCGCGAACGGATGCAGGATGCGCGTCCAGACCGCCCCGCCGAACAACTGCGTCAATGGATAGAACGCCGGATGAAAGAATGCCAGACCGGACAGCGCCAGCAGCACAAAGCAGATACCCAGCACCCAGTGGTTGGTCCGCTCGGATGCCGTGTAACGCTGGAGGTCCTTTGGATTGCGAATCATGGTGCGTCCTCCTTTTCAAGTTCTTCTTCCAGTTCCTTGCTGACTTCATTGGGACCCTTCGCGATGAAGTGAAACAAACTGCCCAGGGCGACAGCTGCCATGGCCACGGTGGCCAGCGGCTTGGCCACACCTTTCCACAACGACACCAGCGGACTAATCGACGGATCTTGCGGCAGGTTGTTGTACATCTGCGGTCGGTCGTTGTGGTGCAGCACATACATCACGTGGGTACCACCTACGCCCTGCGGGTCGTACAAGCCAGCCTGCTCGAAACCGCGTGACTTGAGGTCACCAATGCGTTTGTCGGCGTAGTCCTTCATCTGCTCTTTCGAACCGAACTGGATGGCGCCGGTCGGGCAGGCCTTGGCGCAGGCTGGCGCCTGCCCCACTGCCACCCGGTCCGAGCACAGCGTGCACTTGTAGGCCTTGCTGTCTTCCTTGGAGATGCGCGGAATGTTGAATGGACAGCCGGTGACGCAGTAGCCGCAGCCAATGCAGTTTTCCTGCTGGAAATCCACAATGCCATTGGCGTACTGGATGATGGCACCGGGCGCCGGGCAGGCTTTGAGGCAACCCGGGTCTGCGCAGTGCATACAGCCGTCCTTGCGGATCAGCCATTCGAGCTTGCCTTTTTCCTCAACTTCGGAAAAGCGCATCACGGTCCAGGACTTGGCGGTCAGGTCCACCGGGTTGTCGTAGACCCCGGTGCAACTGCCCACGTCATCCCGGATGTCGTTCCACTCCATGCAGGCAACCTGACAGGCCTTGCAGCCAATGCAGGCCGACACGTCGATCAGCTTGGCGACTTCGGTGGTTTCGCGGGCCCGGGGGGACTCCGTGGTGGTCGCCGAGCGGCGGGCGATATCTAGCGATTGCAGTGCCATGATCTCCCCTTATGCTTTCTCGATGTTGACCAGGAACGCCTTGTACTCCGGCGTCTGCGAATTGGCGTCGCCCACATAGGGGGTCAGCGTGTTGGTGATGTAACCCGGCTTGGTCAGCCCCTTGAAGCCCCAGTGGATCGGAATGCCCACGGTGTGCACCTTCTTGCCATCCACATCGAGCGCCTTGATACGCTTGGTCACCACCGCCACCGACTTGATGAAGCCGCGGTTGCTCCGCACCTTGACCATGTCGCCACTGGCGATGCCCTTTTCCTTGGCCAGTTCCTCGCCAATCTCGACGAACTGCTCGGGCTGCACGATGGCATTGACCTTGGCGTGTTTGGTCCAGAAGTGGAAGTGCTCGGTCAGACGATAGGTGGTGCAAACGTAGGGGAAGTCCTTGGCCTTGCCGAACACCTCCATATCGCCCTTGTACACCCGCGCCACCGGGTTGCTGGTGGCTTTGGTGTTGCCAGGGTGGAACGGGTTGTTGTCCAGCGGCGTCTCGAACGGTTCATAGTGCTCTGGGAACGGGCCATCGGCCATGCCGGGAGCAAACAGTCGCGCCACGCCTTCTGGGTTCATGATGAAGGGCATCACGTTTTCTTCGGGCGCGGCATCGGGCCGCATGTCGGGGATGTCATTGCCGGCCCAGGCTTTGCCGTTCCAGCGGATCACGGCGCGCTTGGCGTCCCAGGGCTTGCCAGACAGGTCGCACGAGGCGCGGTTGTAGATGATGCGCCGGTTGGCGGGCCAGGCAAAGCCCCAGTTCAGCGTTTGTCCCAGGCCGGATGGGTCGGCGTTGTCGCGCCGCGCCGTCAGGTTGCCGGCCTGCGACCAGCAGCCACCATAGATCCAGTTGCCGCATGAGGTACTGCCGTCATCCCGCAACTGCGCAAACCCGGCCAGTTGTTCACCCGCCTTGGCGATGACCTTGGTGGCGTCCTTGGGGTCGAACACGTCACCGAGCGCCTTGCCGGAGATCTCCATCAGCAGTTCTTCTGGCGTGGGTTTGGCAGGCTGCCGATAGGGCCAGGTCAGGCCCATGATGGCGTCCGGGAACTTGCCGCCGTCCTTGGCGTACATCTCCTTGATCTTGAGAAACAGCGCCGCCATGATGTCGATGTCGTCACGCGTTTCGCCCGGACCGTCCGCCGCCTTCCAGTGCCACTGGATGACCCGCCCGGAGTTGGTATAGCTGCCGGTCTGCTCGGCAAACAGCGCGGCGGGCAAACGAAACACCTCGGTCTGGATCTTGGTCGGATCGGCCTCGTTAAGTTCGGCGTAGTTCTTCCAGAATTCCGACGTGTCGGTCACCAGTGGGTCGATTACCACCAGGTACTTCAACTTGGCCAACGCGTCGCCAACTTTCTTCTTGTTCGACACCGACGCCAGCGGGTTGAAGCCCTGGCAGACAAAGCCGGTGAGCTTGCCCTGGTGCATCTTCTCGAACAGTGCCAGCACGTCGTAGGCACCGTCGATCTTGGGCAGCCAGTCGTAGCAGAAGTCGTTTTCCTTGGTGGCCGCATTACCGTACCAGGCTTTTTGCAGGCTGGTGAACCACTTGGGCAGGTTTTGTCCAAAGTTCATCTGGTTCGGCCGCAACGCCTTTGGAATCCGCTTCTCCAGGTAGGTCTTGCGGTCCACATCAGCATCGGTGGGAGCCGCCAGATATCCTGGCAGGTTGGCACCGAACAGGCACATGTCGGTGATGCCCTGCACATTCGCGTGCCCGCGCAGGGCGTTGATGCCACCGCCGGCCATGCCCATATTGCCCAACAGGGTCTGGATGATGGCCATGGTGCGGATGTTCTGCGAGCCCTTGGAGTGCTGCGTCCATCCCAGCGCGTACAGGATCGTCATGGTCTTGTTCGCAGCAGCCGTCTCGGCGATCATCTCGCACACTTTCAGGAATTGGTCCTTGGGTGTGCCGGTGACCCGGCTGACCAGATCGGCGTTGTAGCGGCTGTAGTGCTTCTTCATCAACTGAAAGGCGCAGTTCGGATCCTGCATGGTGTCATCCACCATGACGAAACCGTCTTTGTCGAGTTGATAGCTCCAGGTCGCTTTGTCGTAATTGCGCTTTTCGGCGTTGTAGCCCGAGAACAAACCTTCTTCGAACTTGAAGTCCGGGTTGATCAGGAACCCCGCGTTGGTGTAGTGTTTGACGTAATCGTGGTGGATCTTGTCTTTTTCCAGCAGGTAATGGATGACCCCGCCCAAAAAGGCGATATCGGACCCTGGCCGCAACGGAGCGTAATAGTCCGAAACGGCGGCAGAGCGGGTAAAGCGCGGATCGACCACGACCAGTTTGGCCTTGCGTTCCTTTTTCGCTTCGATCACCCACTTGAAGCCGCACGGATGCGCTTCGGCAGCATTGCCACCCATCACCAAAACAAGATCTGCGTTTTTGATGTCAACCCAATGGTTGGTCATCGCTCCACGCCCAAATGTCGGACCCAGACTGGATACCGTGGGGGCGTGTCAAATGCGTGCTTGGGTGTCGATAGCCACGGCACCGAGGCCGCGCAGTACTTTCTTGCTTAGGTAACCGGCTTCGTTATTGGCCGCCGACGAGGCCAAAAAGCCAAAGCTGCTCCATCGGTTCACAGTGACGCCGGCGGCGTTCTTTTCGATAAAGTTGGCATCGCGGTCGGCCTTCATGTGTTTGGAGATGCGGGTCAGCGCATCGTCCCAGGAGATGCGCTTCCACTCGTTGGAACCGGCTTCGCGTACTTCGGGAAACTTCAGACGGTCCGGGCTCTTGACCATGTCGAGCAGGCCTGCGCCTTTCGGGCACAGCGTGCCTCGGTTGACCGGATTGTCCGGATCACCCTCGATGTGGATGATGTCGGCTTTGGTGTTTTTCGACTTGTCACCGGTGGTGTAGACCAATACCCCGCAGCTCACCGAGCAGTAGGGGCACATGTTGCGGGTTTCCGTGGCGCGTGCGAGTTTGAAAGTTCGCACCTCTGCCAGCGCTGCGGTGGGTGAAAAACCCATCAAGGCAATGGCTGAACCACCCAAACCGGCGCTGCTAATTCTGAAGAATTGCCGCCGTGACACTTGCATATTGCTGTCTCCTTATATTTAGATCGGCACCCAACGTTCACGCGCCAGGGCTGCCAAATCATGCGCAAGTTTTGAGGCGAAGTCAATTGACTTCGAAAATTCGCTATTTCTATTGCGTTCGTCGCAAGTTTCCAGATGTTCGAGCATTCGCCAATCTACTAAACTACCGCCCATCGGCGATTCCAGGATGACCCATCCTTCGGCTCCCGTGTTTTCGTGCCGCGTGCGGCCACCACACACCGAAAGATTCACTCATGCTCTATTCACTTTCACGCCGCAGCCTCGTCAAAACCGCGTCAGCATCTCTGGTGCTGGCCGGTATTCCTGCCGTTCATGCGCAGCAAGCAGCGCGCACATTCGAGCCCAAGCCTGCTGGCTGGCGCACGTTTGAGGTCACCACCACGGTGCAATTGCGCGAGCCCAAGGGCGAGGCCACGGTGTGGCTTCCAATACCGTCGGTCGAGACACCTTGGCAGCGCACGCAGGATTCGAGTTGGTCTGGCAATGGTTCTAATGTGCGCCTGGGTGCCGACGGCGATACAGGCGCGCGGATCCTCATTGCCAAATTCGCTGCCACCACCGCGCAGCCCACCCTGGTGCTCACCAACGTGATTCAGACGCAGAACCGCGCCGTCGACTGGAACGACAAGGCAGCACCCCCCGCCGCCGATCCAGCAGATCTGCGGCGCTGGATCGAGCCCAGCACACTCATCACCACCGACGGCATTGTTCGCAAAGTGGCGACTCAAATCGTCGCCGGCGCGCATGGCGATCAGGAGAAGGCGCAACGCATTTACGACTGGGTGATCGCCAGCACCTACCGTGAGCCCAAGACACGCGGCTGCGGCGAAGGCGACATCAAGGCCATGCTGGAAACCGGCAACCTCAGCGGCAAGTGCGCCGACATCAACTCCCTGTTTGTCGGTCTGTGCCGCGCCGCCGGTGTTCCGGCGCGCGACATCTACGGCATCCGGCTGGTGCCCAGCGCATTTGGCTACCGCGAGCTCGGCGGCAACCCGGCCAACCTCAAAGGTGCACAGCACTGCCGGGCCGAGGTCTACCTCAAAGCCCATGGCTGGGTGGCAATGGACCCGGCCGACGTGACCAAGGTGATGCGGCAAGAAACTACCGAGTGGATCAAGGACGCCAGCCACCCGCTCGTCAACCCGGTGCGCCGGGCCTTGTTCGGCAGTTGGGAAGGCAACTGGATGGCCTACAACAGTGCCAGCGATATTGCCCTGACAGACGCCCGCAGGCAAAAGCTGGGCTTTTTCATGTACCCTCATGCGCAGACCAGCGCCGGCCCGCGCGACCCCTACGACGCCGATTCGTTCGCCTACCAGATCACGG
>CAJBVC010000788.1 GCA_903958915.1 uncultured beta proteobacterium | reverse complement strand
GTGCCGCCAGTGCGGCCGCCTTGCCGTGCCGTACGCAGGCAATTATTTGCCACTGGTTGACCAGGTCGGTGTAACGGCGCAGGGGTGAGCTGCTCCAGGCGTAGCTTTTGACCCCAATGCCGGCATGCGGCAGCGCCTTGGTGCCCATGCGCACCTTGACGCCCGGCGCCAGGCTGGCCTGGCTGCGGTAGATGCCGGGCACACCCAGTTCGGCCATCCAGTTGCCCCATGTGCTGTTGGCCAGAATCATGGCCTCGGCCACGATCAGGTCCAGCGGGGCGCCGCGCTGGCGGGTGGTGATCTGTACGGTCTCGGTGCCGTCGGGTTCTGTGCCGCTGCCATCGACCAGTCTGAAGTTGTAGTCGGGTCGGTTGAAGGTCTCGGGTTTTCCCCGCACCACTTCGCGCTTGCCCTTCAGGTCCTTTGCGAGTCGGTATAAAAATGATAGCTGCTCACGCAATGCTGGTAAGGGATGAGGCTCATTTTCATGATTAAAATTTGGATCAAGTAACCACGGTTCAGTCACGACGGCGTCGAGTTGGTCGTGGCGCAGGTTGTGCGCGATGGACACGCGTTCGATGCGCGAGTCGTGCCCCTTGATCTCCAGCGTTGCCTCATCCAGCGTGACGTAGAGCGACAGCGCCGGGCAGTCACGCCCGGCCTGCAGGGTGTAGGTCTGCACCAGTGTGTCGGGCAGCATGGTGACCTTGTAGCCCGGCATGTATACCGTCGACAGGCGGGAGCGCCCGATCTGGTCCACCGCGTCGCCTGGTTGAATCGCCAGGCCAGGCGCGGCAATATGGATGCCCACCGTGATAGTGCCACTGCCCAGGCCTTGCACCGACAACGCATCGTCAATTTCGGTAGTGGCGGAGTCGTCAATCGAGAAGGCTTGCACTGTGGCCAGGGTCAGGTCGGTTTGGTCGATGGATGGTGCCGTCAGGGCTGCAAAGCCCGTGCCCTTGGGAAAGTTCTCCAGCAAAAAGCGTTTCCAGTGAAACAGGTATGGGGAAGCGATGGCGCCTGACTTTTGCAGCAGTTCCAAAGGCGCGGTGTGGGTGGCACGGGCCGCTTCGACGACGGCTTTGTACTCGGGCGCATTCTTGTCGGGCTTGAACAGGATCTTGTAGAGTTGCTCGCGCACCGGTTCGGGGCACTGGCCGGCACCCAGCTCGGTGGCCCACTGGGTGATCTGCTGCGCCACGGCCTTCTTCTTCTCGATGGCAGCCAGCGCCTGGGCGATCACATCAGCAGAGGCCTTGCGAAAGCGCCCCTTGCCGGCGCGGCGGAAGTAGTGCGGCGATTCAAACAGGCGAAACAGCATGGCCGCTTGCTCCGACAGTGGCGCCTGGGCCGAGAAATAGTCGCGCGCCAGGTCAGCAAAGCCAAACTCTTCGTCTGGCGCAAATTCCCACGCCATCTCCAGTTCGATGCCCTGACTGGCCGCTTGCGCAGTCGCCATGAACTCGGCTGGCGAGGGCTTCTCGAACTTGATCAGCATGTTGGCGGTCTTCACTTTGACCCGCTTGCCACTGTCGAGTTCGATCTGCGCGGACGCGTCGGTCTCTGACATTACCCGGCCGGCCATGAATTTTCCGGCTTCATCAAACAATAAAAACATAGGGCGGCATTGTCCCACGGCGACGGCGACAGTTCCCGATATGCTCTGGGGGTGGCTGT
>CAJBVC010000787.1 GCA_903958915.1 uncultured beta proteobacterium | reverse complement strand
CTAACGGCACAGCGAACCCATGCTGAATTGAAGCCGGTTGTCTCGCAAGATCGTGTGCACGCAAACTAACGTGGACACTATGCTCCAAAATGCAAAACGCCCCGCTTCTGCGGGGCGTTTTGTCAGGGAAGGCGGGAACTTAGTTCGCTTGGGCTTTGTATGCTTGGTAACCAGTCTTGCCGCTCAGGGCGATACCAACGAAGGGCAATGCCACTGCGTAGGCCAGACCGATGAACGGTGCTGCTGCCAGCAGGCCCACATTCTTCAATGTTGCCAAGGCGTTGGTCTTTGCAACTGCGCGGGCAGCGATGGTGGCCAGCATCACAAGGCCAACCAGGGGCAGAGCCATCGCATACACCAGACCGATGAACGGAGCGGCTGCAAACAGGGCCACATTCTTCAGGGTGCGCGCTACGGCGATGGCGGCTTGTTCAATGTGGGCGAAATCTACAACTGGCAGACCCATGGTGTGAAGGTTTGCGTTGGTGTGAAGTGTTGCAGACATGATGTTCTCCGTTTGGCGTTTGGTTTCAGATGAACTACTTATTGCATAGCGCGTGCCAACTCGGGGCAAAAGAAAAATGATCAATAAAATCAACGACTTACGGGAAAACCAGCGCAGAAAACCGGCAACGTGACGCCGCTGGTTGCGCCTTGAAGTACATTGGATTTATGCATGCTGGCGCGAGAGTTGTGAAAAAACCCAATGAATTCAATGAGTTACGAGAAAACTGCTGGCGATAACTTTTTTGTTCCGGCGAATGAGTCGAGTTTTCTATGCCCACCGCAAGAGCACTAACGGCTCTGCAACTTGTCCAACCAATCAATGGGAACGGCAAAGTTGATGGTGTTCGATGCCTTCGACTGCGCCGTTGTAATGCCCACAAGTCGGCCATCGAAAGTAAACAACCCACCGCCAGAGGAACCTGGAGCAATTACCGCAGTCGTCTGGATAATGGGTCCATCCGGACTTTCTTGAAGCGCTGAAACAACGCCCTGCGTGAGAGTCCGCTGCATCCCATGCGGCGCGCCTATGGCATACACCGCGTCCCCCACGCGAAGATTGCGAACACTACCGAGTTTTGCCGCATCGGCCGCCAAGTTTGGCACGCTCAACAGGCACAGGTCAAGTTGACGGTCGGAGGTGCTACTCATGGCCGGGTAGTCGATGTCCCCATTCCTAACTACAACATTTGCGGTGGTTACAACCACATGGCAATTGGTGACAACGGTTTGGGAGGCGACCACGACGCCGCTGCCGGTGGCAATTGGAAGATCATTGGGACCGAGCGACACGATCAACATAACGGACGGAGAGACTTCCGCATAAAGTCCCCTCGACCCTGCGGTGTTTGTAGATGACTCGCTGGCTCCGGAAGGTTCCAGGGCAACAGCTGGAATTTTTTGGCTGGACGGACCCGGTTTCAACGCTGCTTTGTTGGCTTGGGTACCGTACCAGACGGCAATGGCCAACAAAGCCACAAGCAAGACATGGGGCAACTTTGATTTTGAAGAATCGGACTTGATCGCCACGCTTCGGTCAAGAGAAGCTATCGTGCTGGATTGCAGCGATTGGTCGTATGCAGCGCGTGTTGCGGTGTTGCAAAGCGTATCGCGGGCATGCCGAATCAACACCTTGTCGTTATGCTCGATATCGGATTGCAAACATCCATCACATGCCGCCCTGATCTCATCAACGGACGCATCTCCCGCGACGCCGATCAGGTGATAAAGATTGACCCCAATCACTTCGGCTTCATTTCAATGCAATATTTCATGGCCTTGTTGCCCTTGTCTTGAATCAGGTGGGCAGCGGCCTTGGGTTGACGCGAGAATTGCATGAGTTCTTCGTAACTAAGTTCGTCGGACAGGTACTCTGCGAAGCATGCGCAAACATTTCTAGGGCCGTTGCACTGCGACATGACGCCTGCATTGAACTGGCGTTTTTCGTCTTTCGTGAGGTGGCTGTAGCCGGCGCCGCGCTCCATGATCTTCTCGCCCTTTACGGCATTCGCGGGGCACGGCATTTCCGAGAAGCTCACTTTACCGTCGCGGTCAACGCACTTGAATGCGGCCGCGTTGGCGACGTTCAACATGTGGGCAGCCACAACCAAAGCAACAATTCCGATCAGACGCATGATGAATCCTTCCTTGATGCGTCAATTATTGCCGCTGCCGCATGGGTGTGGAACCGTGGAGTTCCACAGGCTGTGTATGTGTTTCTACGCATGCCACAAAAATTTGTCATGGCGCCAAGCCATCGGACAACACAACAAGCAGAAGCAAAACGCCCCGCTGGAGCGGGGCGTTTGGTTGGGGAAGGCGGGAGCTTAGTTCACTCAGGCTTTGTAGGCCTCAAGGCCGGTTTTGCCGATCAGGGCGATACCAACGAAGGGCAATGCCACTGCGTAAGCCAGACCGATGAAGGGTGCTGCTGCCAGCAGGCCCACATTCTTCAGCGTTGCCAGGGCGTTGGTCTTTGCAACTGCGCGGGCAGCGATGGTGGCCAGCATCACAAGGCCTACCAGGGGCAGAGCCATCGCATACACCAGACCGATGAACGGAGCGGCTGCAAACAGGGCCACATTCTTCAGGGTGCGCGCTACGGCGATGGCGGCTTGTTCAATGTG
>CAJBVC010000786.1 GCA_903958915.1 uncultured beta proteobacterium | reverse complement strand
TCACAAGCTGCTGGCCGGTATCAGTCAGGCCAGCCATGTGCTGGTGCAGGACTCACAAACCACCAAGCTCGACAAACATCTGTTCAACGAGGCCTATCTGATGCACACCAGTACCAGTCCGCAGTACAGCATCATCGCCAGTTGCGACGTTGCTGCGGCCATGATGGAGCCTCCGGGCGGCACTGCGCTGGTGGAGGAAAGCATCGCCGAAGCACTGGACTTTCGCCGCGCCATGCGCAAGGTGGACGAGGAATATGGCGATGACTGGTGGTTCAAGGTCTGGGGTCCGGACAAACTGGTCGATGAAGGTATTGGCCGCTCGGACAGCTGGATCATCAAAGGGGAGTCCGCCAAAGCCAAAGCCGGTGTTAACTGGCACGGTTTCGGCAAGATGGCTCCAGGCTTCAACATGCTGGACCCGATCAAGTCGACGATCGTGACGCCCGGAATGGACCTCAACGGAAAATTCGCCAAGACCGGTATCCCTGCCAGTATCGTGACCAAGTTTCTGGCTGAACACGGGGTAGTTGTGGAGAAGACGGGGTTGTACAGCTTCTTCATCATGTTCACTATTGGCATTACCAAGGGTCGCTGGAACAGCATGCTGACTGCGTTGCAGCAGTTCAAGGACGACTACGCCAAGAACCAGCCGATGTGGCGCGTGCTGCCCGAGTTTTGCCAACAGCACCCACGCTACGAAAAGATGGGGCTGGCCGACCTGTGCCAGCACGTGCACCAGTTGTATGCCAAGTACGACATCGCCCGCCTGACCACTGACATGTACCTCAGCGACCTGACGCCGGCCATGAAACCCAGCGACGCCTATGCCCACATTGCCTTGCGCAAGACGGAACGGGTGGAAATTGACGCCCTGGAAGGCCGCATTACCGTGGGACTCGTGACGCCGTATCCACCCGGCATCCCTTTGCTGATTCCTGGCGAGGTGTTCAACAAGAAAATTGTCGACTACCTCAAGTTTTCACGCGAATTCAACGAGAAATGCCCAGGTTTCGAAACCGACATTCACGGCCTGGTGGAGGAAGAAGACGCAAGCGGCAAGACCCATTACTTTGCCGACTGCGTGAAGATGGAATAGCGCTGTCCCAGGCAGCTTGATGTGCTACCAATGCGATAGCATGTTACGCAATATCTACGTGCGTTAGCGGCATATTTCATTCAAATCATGCCGCAGACTCTGCGGCCACACCCATGGTCTTGCTGTGACCGCCGTCGACATAAGTAACCTCCGCCGTCATGCCGCTGGCCAGGTCGCTCATCATGAAAGCGGCCACGTTGCCCACATCCTCAATCGTCACATTGCGGCGCAGGGGCGATGCAGCGGCGACCAAGCTGAGCAACTTGCCGAAGTCCTTGATGCCGCTAGCGGCGAGGGTCTTGATGGGGCCGGCGCTGAGTCCATTGACGCGAATGCTTCTGCCATCGGGCAGGCGGCCTACCGCCTCCGCCAGGTAGCGCACCGAAGATTCCAATGCTGCTTTGGCCAGACCCATGGTGTTGTAGTGCGGGATGATTCGCTCCGCACCCAGGTAACTCAAGGTCAGCAAGGCCGACTTGTCGTTCAAGTAGGGCAACGCAGCCTTGGCCATGCCGGGGAAGCTGTAGGCACTGATGTCCAGCGCAATCTTGAATGCGTCGCGGCTCAATCCATCGAGCAAATTGCCGGCAATGGCCTCGCGGGGAGCGAAACCGATACTGTGCACGAAGCCGTCGAAAGTAGGCCAAGTTTCGGACAAGTCGGCAAACAGTTTTTCAATCTGGGCGTCGTCGCCAACGTCGCAGTCGAAGATGAGTTTCGAGTCAAATTCCGCGGCGAAATCGGTAATCCGGTCCTTGAAACGTTCTCCGACGTAACTGAATGCCAGTTCAGCGCCTTGCGCATGGCAGGCCCGGGCGATTCCGTAGGCAATGGAGCGGTTGCTCAGTACGCCGGTGATCAATAGCTTCTTGCCAACCAGAAAACCCATGGAAAACGCTCCTCGAAAAAAGATGCGGGATTGTCGCACGCTGGGCTGCGCTGGAATCCGTTGCACTTTGCATCAAGATTGCCTTAAGAATCAAGGGACTTAGCGCTGTTTTGCGGTACAATTGCGGCTCACGACCAAACGGGCGGGTAATTACCGCCCGTTTTTTTTGGTCGATTGTTTTTTGGTTGGCTCAAATCACGTGGCTTTGCAGGACATTGTTCAACAAACGGTAACCGGTCTGGGATACGACCTGGTGGAAATTGAGCGCTCAGCGGGCGGATTGCTGCGCATCACCATCGACTTGCCCTGGGTGGCCCCGGTGCCCGGCGCGCAGGTGGTTGAGCAGTTTGTCAATGTGGAGGATTGCGAGAAGGTAAACCGCCAGTTGCAGTTCGCCCTCGAAGTGGATGGTGTGGAATACAAGAGGCTGGAAGTTTCCTCGCCGGGTATTGACCGTCCATTGCGCCATGTGCAGGATTTCGAGCGGTTTGTCGGGCACGTGGTCGACGTCACGCTAAAGGCACCAATGGGTGCTGCTGCCGCGGGGCAGGTGAGTGCGAACCGCAAGAAGTTCAGGGGAACGCTGGAGAAAGTGGCGAGTGCCGAAGGTTTGAGCGGCTGGCAAATCGTCTGGAGCGACGCGCCGGTGGCAAAGCCCGGGCAGCGGATAAGCAAGAAACGTGTGCCGCCGCCGGTGCAGGCACTGGGTTTTGGTTTGGAAGAGTTGCGTGAAGCGCGCTTGGCACCCATCGTGAGCTTCAAAGGCCGCGCGGGTGCTGATGGTGGGCAGGAAATTTAATTTTGATCTGGTTGAAAAGAGTGTTCAGGAGAGTCATGGCATGAATCGCGAACTGTTAATGCTGGTGGAAGCAATTTCACGTGAAAAGAACGTGGAACGGGATGTGGTGCTCGGCGCTGTCGAAGCCGCCCTCGCGCAGGCAACCAAAAAACTGTACCCCGGT
Source organism: uncultured beta proteobacterium (assembly GCA_903958915.1). Taxonomy (GTDB): domain Bacteria; phylum Pseudomonadota; class Gammaproteobacteria; order Burkholderiales; family Burkholderiaceae_C; genus Allorhodoferax. The sequence goes on along the minus strand of CAJBVC010000786.1, from coordinate 4,454 downwards.
GATGTGGATATCCGCGTTGCGCTGGACCGTGACAGCGGCAACTACGAGACCTTTCGCCGCTGGCATGTGGTGCCCGATGAGGCCGGCCTGCAGTTGCCAGACCAGGAAATCCTCCTGTTCGAAGCCAAAGAGCAAATTTCCGACATCGAAGTCGACGAATACATCGAAGAGTCGGTCGAATCGGTTCCCATCGGACGCATTGGCGCCATGGCGGCCAAGCAGGTCATCCTGCAAAAGATTCGCGATGCCGAGCGCGAGATGCTGCTCAATGACTTCATGTCGCGCGGTGACAAGATTTTTGTGGGAACGGTCAAGCGCATGGACAAGGGCGACCTGATCGTGGAGAGCGGCCGTGTGGAAGGGCGTTTGCGTCGCGGCGAGATGATCCCCAAGGAAAACCTGCGTACCGGTGACCGGGTGCGTGCCATGATCATGGAAGTCGACCTGACCTTGCGCGGTGCTCCCATTGTGTTGTCGCGTTCTGCCCCGGAGTTCATGGTGGAACTGTTTCGCACCGAGGTGCCGGAAATCGAGCAGGGCCTGTTGGAGATCAAATCCTGTGCGCGGGATCCCGGTTCGCGTGCCAAGATTGCGGTGCTCTCGCACGACAAGCGGGTCGACCCGATTGGAACGTGTGTGGGTGTACGTGGTACCCGTGTCAACGGCGTGACCAATGAGCTCGCTGGTGAGCGCGTGGACATTGTCTTGTGGAGTGAAGACCCCGCGCAGTTTGTCATCGGTGCACTGGCACCGGCAAATGTGTCATCCATCGTGGTTGACGAAGAGCGTCACGCCATGGATGTGGTGGTGGACGAAGAAAACCTGGCGATTGCGATTGGCCGTGGTGGCCAGAATGTGCGCCTGGCCTCTGAATTGACCGGCTGGAAGATCAACATCATGGACGCCGCAGAGTCGGCCCAGAAGCTGGCCGTAGAGACCGATTCGGGCCGCAAGCTGTTCATGGAAAAACTCGATGTCGACGAAGAAATCGCCGACATTCTCATTGCGGAAGGTTTCACCAGTCTGGAAGAGGTGGCCTATGTGCCGTTGCAGGAGATGCTCGAGATCGAGTCGTTTGACGAAGACACCGTGCATGAACTGCGCACGCGGGCCAAAGACGCGTTGCTGACCATGGAAATCGCCCATGAAGAAAGCGTGGACCAGGTTTCTCAGGATCTGCGCGACCTTGGCGGCCTGACTACTGAGCAGATCGGCAAACTGGCGGACGCGGGAGTTCACTCTCGGGACGACCTGGCCGACTTGGCGGTGGATGAACTTACCGACATCACGGGCCAGGGGGCAGAGGACGCCAAGGCCCTGATCATGAAGGCCCGCGCGCACTGGTTTGCCAGTGACGCAGCTGCCCAAGAGTAATGGTTATGAAAAACAAAGTTTAAGGAAAGGCTGGCAACCGATCAGGAATTGCCAGCCGACAGTAAAGGTTACACAACAAATGTCCAGTACCACCGTCGCCGAGTTTGCCAATGAGCTCAAGAAATCAACCGACACGCTGCTTGAGCAGCTCAAGTCGGCCGGGGTAGCCAAGTCCGCTGCCTCGGACGTTCTCACGGACGCTGACAAACACAGTTTGCTGAATTTTTTGCAAAACAGCCATGGCACCGCCAGCGCTGACCGCAAAAAAATCACCTTGGTCAAAAAGCAGACCACTGAAATCAAGCAGGCCGATGCAACCGGGAAAGCGCGCATGATTCAGGTGGAAGTGCGCAAAAAGCGGACCTTTGTTCGTCGTGATGATGGCTCGGACCAGGCGGTGGAAGCGCTCGACACCGAAAACGCGGCAGCGCTGGTAACCGCTGCGCAGGTATCGGTAATTGACAACGCTGAGTTGGCGCGGCGCGAGGAAGAGGCGCGCCGCCAGGCCGAGTTGATTCGACGTCAGGAAGAAGAGTTGACGCAACGCCGCCGCGACCGCGAAGAGCAGGAGGCGCGCGCCCACGAAGCTGCCGAGAAGGCCGAAGCAGCTGCCCAAGAGCAGGCTGCCAGGAAAGAGGTTTCTTCAGCGGCACCTCTGGAAGCCAGTACCCAACAACCCTCAGCACCGGTGCCACCAGCGCAGCCAGACGCCGCAGAACTGGCGAAAACTGCCGAAGTGGCCCGCGCCAAGGCAGCGGCAGCTTCGAAGGTCATCGCCGATGAAGAGATCGCACGCGCGGCCGATCTGGGCGAGCGTCGACGCAAAGCGGAGGCCGAGGCAGCCGCCATTCGCTCCATGATGTCCACCACACCCAAGAAAGTGTTGGTTGCCAAGAAACCTGAAGTGCCCGCAGTGGATGCAAAAGCCGGAGTCAAGGGTACTTTGCATAAACCTGCAACTGGCTCGACCGTTGCGAAACCGGCTAAACCTGCCGGTACAACTGGTGCCCCCGCGGCGGGAGCCGGCGCAGGACGCGAAGTCAAGTCTGCCAAGTTGTCCAGCAGTTGGGCGGGGGACCCTGCCAAGAAGAAAGAGCTGAAAACTCGGGGAGATACCGGTGCGGGAGCGGGCCGCTCGACCAATTGGCGCGCCGGACCACGTGGCAAACGCGGTGGAGACCGTGGTCGTGATGACCACCAAACCACCATGGTGCAGGTGGAAGCACGGGTGCTGGAAGTTCACGTCCCCGAAACCATCACCGTGGCGGACCTGGCCCACAAGATGGCCATCAAGGCCTCCGAAGTGATCAAACAGTTGATGAAACTGGGCCAGATGGTGACGATCAACCAGCCGCTGGACCAGGACACGGCCATGATCGTGGTAGAGGAATTGGGCCACAAGGCGATCGTTGCCGCACTGGATGATCCGGAAGCGTTTACTGATGACGAGGTGCAGGGCCAGGAAGCCGAGTCTTTGCCGCGCGCACCGGTGGTGACCGTGATGGGTCACGTCGACCACGGCAAGACATCGTTGCTGGACTACATCCGCCGTGCCAAAGTGGCAGCGGGCGAGGCTGGTGGCATTACCCAGCACATTGGTGCCTACCACGTGAAGACACCGCGTGGAATGGTCTCGTTCCTGGATACCCCGGGACACGAGGCGTTTACCGCGATGCGAGCCCGTGGTGCCCAAGCGACCGATATCGTGATTCTGGTGGTGGCGGCCGATGACGGCGTCATGCCCCAAACCAAGGAGGCCATCAAGCACGCCAAAGCCGCTGGAGTGCCGATCGTGGTGGCGATCAACAAGATCGACAAACCCGATGCCAACCCGGAACGTGTGAAAAACGAGCTGGTGGTGGAAGAGGTGGTCCCGGAAGAATTTGGTGGCGAGTCACCGTTTGTCTCGGTATCCGCCAAGACCGGACAAGGCATCGATGAACTGCTGGAACAGGTTCTTTTGCAGGCCGAGGTTCTGGAGCTGAAGGCGCCCGTGGCTGCGATGGCCAAGGGCCTGGTGATCGAGGCCCAACTCGATAAAGGGCGCGGTCCTGTGGCGACGGTGCTGATCCAGTCCGGAACCCTCAAGGCTGGTGACGTGGTATTGGCGGGCCAGACCTACGGCCGCGTGCGCGCCATGCTGGACGAAAACGGTCGCAAGATCGAGTCCGCCGGTCCGTCGATTCCTGTGGAAATTCAGGGTCTGACCGAAGTTCCCCAGGCGGGTGACGAGTTCATGGTTCTGGCCGACGAGCGCCGCGCCCGTGAAATTGCCACTTACCGTGCCGGCAAGTTCCGTCACACCAAGCTGGCCAAACAACAGGCGGCCAAGCTCGAAAATATGTTCACAGACATGTCGGCTGGCGAAGTCAAGATGGTGCCCATCATCGTCAAGGCCGATGTGCAGGGTTCGCAGGAAGCGCTGGCGCAGTCGCTGCTCAAGCTCTCCACCGACGAAGTCAAGGTGCAGATGGTGTACACCGCGGTCGGCGGAATCAGCGAGTCCGACGTCAATCTGGCAATTGCCTCCAAGGCGGTCATCATCGGCTTCAACACCCGAGCCGATGCGGGCGCCCGCAAGTTGGCCGAAAACAATGGCGTCGACATTCGTTACTACAGCATCATTTACGATGCCGTCGACGAACTGAAGGTGGCCATGTCAGGCATGCTCACGCCCGACAAGAGGGAAGAAATTCTGGGCACCGCCGAAATCCGTCAGGTGCTCAAGGTATCGAAGATTGGCTCGATCGCGGGTTGTATGGTCACCTCTGGCCTGGTCAAGCGCACCGCCCGACTGCGTCTGCTGCGCCAGAACGTGGTGATCTACACCGGCGAACTCGATTCCCTCAAGCGCTTCAAGGATGACGCGAAGGAAGTCAAGGAAAACTTCGAGTGCGGTTTGACGATTCGGAACTACAACGACATCCAGGAAGGCGACGTGCTGGAGTTCTTCGAAATTCGCGAAGTCGCACGGACGCTTTAGGTTGACCGCTTGTCATGCGCAAAAAGTCTTCCACCCCCAACCGCGGTTTTCGCGTGGCCGATCAGATCCAGCGCGATCTGACCGAACTGATCGCCCG
>CAJBVC010000785.1 GCA_903958915.1 uncultured beta proteobacterium | reverse complement strand
GCACTGCAATGGCAGACCAGACCCTTTTGCCATCCAGGTGGCGCAACGGTGTGACGCCCAAATCCAGGTTCGGATTGCCAAGGATGACATGGTGGCTGAAATCAGCATTGCTGCGGCGCGTGGTGGCAGAGCCGCCACGGTCGGGGACATCATTCAGGCATTGACAGTGGCAGGTGTGCTTTTTGGAATTGACGACACGGCCACGCTGCTTGCTTGTGACCAGGGCGCATGCAATGCCATGCCAATTGCCTATGGAACCTTGCCGCAGGGCGGAGAGGATACGCGCTTTGAAGAACTGCTGCCTCACACCGCTGACAGGTCACCCAAGGTCGATGGAAATGGATTGATCGACTATCGGGAGCGTGGCTCGATCGAGGTGGTGTCCGCCGGGATGCCACTGATGCGACGCCATCCGGCAACTTTTGGGAGCCCAGGGCGCACCGTTCGAGGACGAACCCTTCCCGCCAAGCCTGGCCGCGATGAGCCATTTGCGTCGCAACTCGCCGGCGCCCAATGCGATGCCAGCGACCCCAACCTCTTGGTTGCAACCCAAACCGGGCAACCGGTGCGCATCCTTGGCGGCGTGATGGTTGAACCCGTGCTGCAAGTCGCCGAGGTCAATATGGCCAGCGGCAACATCCATTACGAAGGCTCTGTGCAGGTGAAAGGTGATGTGGTTGCCGGCATGACGGTTCAGGCCAGCGGGGACATTGTGGTTGCCGGCATGGTCGATGGTGGGGTGTTGGAGGCCGGTGGTGACATCCGGATTGCAGGTGGCGTAATTGCCCATGCCAAGTTGCGTGCGGGCGGTGCATTCAGTGCCAAGTTTGCACAGGGAGTGCAGATTCAAGCCGGCAGTGTGCTGTCAATTGCCGACATGGCCATGGACTGCGAGTTAACCTCACTCAACCAGATTTTGATCGGTTCCCAGAACCCAGGCAAGGCCCGGTTGGTGGGAGGATCGGCAACTGCCATGATGCTTTTGAGCGTGCCATTGCTGGGTTCGTCCAAGGGCACAGTCACCAAGGTCTCTGTCGGATCCAATGCCGACTTGATGGCGCGCTATGCTGCATTGGAGAAACGCATTGCACATGAGAAAGAGGCAGAAGAGGGGTTAGAGAAGCTCATCAAGCAGATGACAGCGGCCAAAGACCCGAAAGGCATGCTGCCTCGTATTCAGGCCTCGCGCCAGCATGCAATTCAAGTGTGGGGGCAGTCACTGGCAGAGAAGAAGGAACTGGAAGCGCAAATTGCGTTTGCACTTACCGCAAAGATCGCCGTAGGCACTTCGGTTGATGGCGCGGTCGACATGTATTTTGGTAGCCATGCCGCCCGCATTCGCAAAGAGTTTCCTGGTGGAACGTTCACGCTCGATCCAGCCGAGTTGGTAATCTCATTTACCGACGCCTTGGGGCACACTTCGTTGCTGACGTAAGCCGTTGATCGGTGTTTACGTCGGTCCAGTCCGGGAAACTGGTGACGTTTGAATCTTTATGCGAATTGCGGTAACCTCGCACCCCTCCGAGCGCAAGTGGGCTTGAAGCAGCGGCAGTAGCTGACGGAGTTTTGCGGCGGTTGCATTGTTATTCACCAAGAGGCACCATGCTGTCCCCTCAATCGGGCCTGCTCGAACAGTTGGGCGCAGCGCTATGGGAATCAGAGATTCGAGTGATTTCAACCGTGCGGTAGATTCCATTGCCAAATCGGCAAGGCGAGCAAATGCGGGTGAATTTTGCGTTGCCTGAAGAACGGACAGGGTTTGGTTGTGGCGGTTTTGAGTCATAGAGGATTACGGGATGCAATTGATTATCACGGACGCATGGCTCGCCAAGAGCAGGGCGATCCACCTGAGCGGGACCAAATTGCTGGGTGCCCTGGTGCTGCTGTCATTTCTCTTGATGTTGATTTCCGCAGGGCTCTACCACTGGGTTTTTCTTAAAGGCGCCCGTGAGGGATGGCCTGTCATTGGTACCTTGGTAAAACTCGTGGTGAAGGACGAGTTTGCGCAGCGTGACCGCTTCGTTCGGGAAAACATTGACGCGATGGCCAAGAAGTTGGGCGAAATGCAGGCGAAATTGTTGCAACTTGAGTCGTTGGGCGAGCGTGTCTCCGGATTGGCAGGGGTGAATCCTTCGGATATTCGAAGCAAGCCTGGGCAGGGGGGGGCTTTTGTGCCGGGACGCCACCTGACGATGGACGAACTGCAGGCCACTTTGGCAGAACTCGACAATTTAACTGCACTTCGCACCGATGTAATGACGGTCATCGAATCGCGCTTGCTGGAGCAACGAATCAGGAAGATGATGCTTCCAACCGAGGTTCCTGTAACTTCCGGCAATTTAGGTTCTGGTTTTGGCTGGCGGATTGACCCCTTCACCGGCACTTCTGCATTGCATACCGGGCTGGACTACTCTGCCGAGCCAGGTACTCCCATACTGGCCGCGGCCGGAGGTGTGGTGGTGGTACAGGAGTACCATCCGCAATATGGAAACATGATCGAGATTGACCACGGAAATGACCTCATCACGCGGTACGGTCACTCGGCGCGGGTATTTGCAAAGAAAGGCGATTTGATCAAGCGCGGGCAGAAAATTGCGGAAGTCGGCAACTCTGGCCGTTCCACAGGAAACCACCTTCACTTTGAAGTACTTGTGCAAGGTATTCCACAAGACCCACAGAAGTTTCTAAATGCGTCCAGCAATGTACCGGCAGGCCCCTCCGTACGCAACAACACTGCGGGTTTCGGGCCACGGGGAATGTCAAATCCTGAACGATCAACGACGCAGACCCGGCAAAGGTAAAATGCCAGGTTTGGTTGGCCAGTCAACCGACTCCGCATTTAGCGGTTGACAATCGACTGGTTGCCCCCATTTCAATTCGATTAGATAAAAAGGACTGTTCTGCTCTGTGCCACCCATGGTGCAGGCCAGTCGGACGCCCATGGCCAAAAATATCCTTACAAGAATCTTCGGTAGCCGCAACGACCGCCTGCTCAAGCAGTACCGATCCAGTGTGGTGCGCATCAACGCACTCGAGCCTGAATTTGAGAAGTTGTCGGACGACGAGTTGCGCGGAAAGACGCAGGAGTTCAAAGAACGGCTCGTGCATGGAGAGTCGATCGAAGACATACTCCCAGCCGCATTTGCTGTGGTGCGTGAAGGCTCCAAGCGTGTCATGAAGATGCGTCACTTCGACGTCCAGTTGATGGGCGGCATGTCATTGCATAACGGCAAGATCTCTGAAATGGGAACCGGGGAGGGCAAAACACTCACGGCAACCTTACCGGTCTACCTTAATGCGCTGACGGGTCGCGGCGTTCACGTGGTGACCGTCAACGACTATTTGGCCAGTCGTGATGCGCAGTGGATGGGTCGGCTCTACAACTTTCTCGGCCTTTCCGTGGGCATCAACTTGCCACAATCGTCGCGCGAGGATAAACAGGCCGCCTACCGGGCAGACATTACGTACGGGACGAACAACGAGTATGGCTTCGATTACCTGCGTGACAACATGGTGTACGAGGTGGCAGACCGGGTCCAGCGTGGTCTGAACTATGCCATCGTGGACGAGGTGGACTCTATTCTGATTGATGAGGCTCGTACACCCCTGATCATCAGCGGTCAGGCGGAAGACCACACCGACATGTACGTGGCCATCAACAAGGCCGCACCCAAGTTGCTGCGCCAGGAGGGCGAGGCAGATCCCCGGACCGGTGAAGGTGTTACCAAGCCTGGCGACTTTACGGTGGATGAAAAAAGCCATCAGGTCTTTCTGACCGAGCAGGGACACGAAACGGCGGAGCGCATTTTTTCCGAGATGGGGCTGATTCCTCCAGGTTCTTCCCTTTACGACCCTGCCAACATCACCCTGATGCACCACCTGTATGCAGCGTTGCGTGCCAACCATCTGTATCACCGTGACCAACACTATGTCGTGCAGCAGGGCGAAATCATCATCGTCGATGAGTTTACCGGGCGGTTGATGACAGGGCGCCGCTGGGGCGATGGTTTGCACCAGGCGGTGGAGGCCAAGGAAGGAGTTGCTATCCAGGCTGAGAACCAGACGATGGCATCCATCACCTTCCAGAACTACTTTCGTCTGTATGGCAAATTGGCGGGAATGACGGGTACAGCGGACACAGAAGCCTACGAATTCCAGGAAATCTACGGTCTTGAGACGGTGGTGATTCCGCCCAACCGCAAGAGTTGTCGTGAAGACCAACTTGACCGCGTCTACAAGACGACCAGTGAGAAATATGCGGCGGCGATTGCCGACATCCGCGAGTGTTACGAGCGTGGCCAGCCCGTGTTGGTGGGCACTACATCCATCGAGAATTCAGAAATCATCTCGCAGTTGCTGGAAAAGGAAAAGCTGCCGCACCAGGTACTCAATGCCAAGCAACATGCACGCGAAGCAGACATTGTGGCCCAGGCCGGCCGCTCGAAGATGATCACGATTGCGACCAACATGGCGGGTCGCGGTACCGACATTGTGCTGGGTGGCAACATCGGCAAACTTGTGGAGGCCGTCGAGGCAGATCCTGCGCTGAGTGATGCTGCCAAGCAGGAGCAGATAGCGGCAATGCGAACGCAGTGGCAGACTGAGCACGAACATGTGAAGGCTCTGGGGGGGCTGCGCATTATTGCCACGGAGCGCCATGAATCGCGGCGCATCGATAACCAGTTGCGTGGGCGTTCGGGCCGACAGGGAGACCCGGGCTCGTCGCGGTTCTACCTCAGCCTGGACGACTCGCTCATGCGCATCTTTGCGGGTGATCGTGTCAAGGCGATCATGGATCGGCTGAAAATGCCGGAAGGTGAGGCCATTGAAGCCGGCATCGTGACCCGGAGCATTGAGAGCGCGCAGCGCAAGGTCGAAGCACGCAATTTTGATATGCGCAAGCAATTGCTGGAATATGACGACGTTTCCAACGACCAGCGCAAGGTCATCTACCAGCAGCGCAATGCCATTCTGGATGCGCAGGACCTGACGGCGCAGATCGCATCCTTGCGTGAAGGGTGCTTCCAGGATCTGGTGCGTCAGTATGTGCCCGCCGAGTCGGTGGAAGAACAGTGGGATATCAAAACCTTGCAAAAGGTGCTTGGTGATGAATGGATGATTGCGTTGGACCTGGAGAGCCAGATTCAGGCGGCCAGCGCCATCACGGATGAGGACTTGCTCGCTACGGTCACTCAGGCTGCTAACGACATGTTCCAGAGCAAGCTCGATCAGGTTGGTATGGACAACTTCACGCAGTTCGAGCGCATGGTGCTGCTGCAAAGCATCGATACCCAGTGGCGCGATCACTTGAGCGCCCTGGACTACTTGCGTCAGGGCATTCATCTGCGCGGATACGCACAAAAGCAACCCAAGCAGGAGTACAAGCGTGAAGCTTTCGAGTTGTTTGGTCAGTTGCTTGATTCAGTGAAAAACGAGGTTACCAAGGTCCTCATGACGGTGCGTATTCAGTCCAATGAGCAACTTGAGCAGGCCGCCGATGCGTTAGAGACCCGCGGTGAAAGGATCTCCAACGTGACGTACAGCGCACCCAATGAAGTCGGTGAGGCACAAACGACCCCAGGTACCGCGGTTGCTTCGGTTCCGCAGGTAGGGCGTAACGAGCCCTGCCCCTGCGGCAGTGGCAAGAAGTACAAATTTTGCCACGGTAAGTTGGCCTGAGGAAGCCTATGCCTGTCAATTTACTGGCCCCCTCGGAGGCGAGCCTCTTCCCCATCGACGGCCTGCGGATCGGCGTGACCGAGGCAGGTATACGCAAAGTCGGCCGCAAGGACCTGACGGTGCTGCTCCTCGATGAAGGTGCATCAGTGGCAGGGGTGTTTACTACCAACCGCTATTGCGCAGCGCCGGTGCAGATCTGCCGGCAGCATCTGGCTGCAGGAAGCGGTATTCGCGCGTTATTGATCAACACGGGAAATGCCAATGCAGGGACTGGCACCGATGGACTTGCAAGGGCTCAGAGCACCTGCGCGGCACTGGCGAGCAGGCTGAACATCACGGCACAACAGGTCTTGCCCTTTTCAACGGGTGTGATCATGGAGCCGTTACCGAACGACCGCATCGAAGCGGGACTGGACGCTGCCATTGCGGATGCACAGCCGGGTCATTGGCTGCGTGCAGCCGAAGGCATCATGACCACCGACACGGTCGCAAAGGCGTTTGGGGCGAAAATACAGATCGGTGGCAAGACCGTCAGCATTACCGGCATCAGCAAAGGTGCCGGGATGATTCGGCCCAACATGGCAACCATGCTTGGCTTTATTGCGACCGATGCATGTGTCGACGCTTCGGTGATGCAACAACTGGCGCGCACACTCGCAGAAGGCTCATTCAATCGGGTCACGGTGGACGGCGATACATCGACCAATGACTCGCTGGTGGTGGTGGCTACCAACAAGGCCGGTCATCGTCCCATTGATTCACTGGACGGTGTGGATGGTCTGGCATTGAAAAATGCCATGATGGGCGTCGCCAGAGATCTGGCCCAGGCAATCGTGCGCGACGGCGAAGGCGCGACCAAGTTCATTACCATTGAGGTGGGTGGTGGAAGGGATGCTGCGGAGTGTCGCAAGGTGGCCTATGCTATTGCCCATTCGCCGCTGGTCAAAACGGCATTTTTTGCAAGTGACCCCAATCTTGGTCGTATTCTGGCGGCTGTGGGCTACGCAGGTATTGCTGATCTGGACCAGGAACACATCGAGCTTTTTCTGGATGATGTGCACGTGGTCACCAATGGCGGCCGCAATCCACTGTATCGCGAGGAGGATGGCCAGCGTGTCATGCGCCAGAGCGAGATTCGTGTGCGCGTTGACTTGGGACGTGGTCCGGCAACCGATACCGTTTGGACCTGCGACCTGAGCCACGATTACGTCACGATCAATGCCGACTACCGCTCTTGAGTCACTTGCGATGACTGAGCAATGGGCTGCCTTTTTTGAACGTGCCAAGCAGCTGATGGTGCGCATCGAGGCTGCGCTGCCACACGGACTGCTGGAACCCGACTG
>CAJBVC010000784.1 GCA_903958915.1 uncultured beta proteobacterium | reverse complement strand
TTCCGATTGTGAATTGCGCGGGTGGCGAAATTGGTAGACGCACCAGGTTTAGGTCCTGACGCTAGCAATAGCGTGCCGGTTCGAGTCCGGCTCCGCGCACCACTGAGACAGATTATTTAGTTGAACGGGCGTTTACTGCTGCATGGCGCGCCCGCTCTGTACCCTTTAGCTTAGGAGTTTTGCGATGGCCGTTACGGTAGAGACCCTGGAGAAGTTGGAACGAAAAATTACACTGACCTTGCCCCTCGGTGCAATTCAGTCGGAGGTAGATTCCCGCCTGCGCAAGCTGGCCCGCACTGTCAAGATGGACGGGTTCCGGCCAGGCAAAGTGCCCATGAACGTCGTGGCGCAACGCTACGGCTATTCCGTGCACTATGAAGTGATGAACGACAAGGTCGGCGAGGCTTTTGCAAACGCCGCCAATGAAGCGAATCTGCGCGTAGCCGGCCAACCCACCATCACCGAAAGTGGTACTCCGGTAGAGGGGCAGATGGCCTTCGATGCTGTGTTCGAGGTGTTTCCGGAGGTGAAAATTGGTGACTTGTCCACTGCACAAGTGGATAAGCTCAGTACCGAAGTAACCGACGCGGCTATCGATAAGACCGTGGACATTCTTCGCAAGCAGCGCCGTACCTTTTCGCAGCGCCCTCAGGATGCTGCAGTGCAGGATGCCGACCGCGTGACGGTCAACTTTGAGGGCAAGATTGACGGGGAACCCTTTGCGGGTGGCAAGGCCGACGACTTCCAGTTCATCGTGGGTGATGGACAAATGCTCAAGGAATTTGAAGAAGCCGTACGCGGCATGAAGTCGGGCGAAAGCAAGACGTTTCAGCTGGGTTTCCCAGCGGACTACCATGGCAAGGACGTAGCCGGAAAGACGGCCGACTTCATGGTTACCGTCAAGAAAGTGGAAGCGGCCCATCTGCCTGAAGTGGACAGTGCCTTGGCCAAGGCACTTGGTATCGCAGATGCGACGGTGGAAGGCTTGCGTGCTGACATTCGCAAGAACCTCGAGCGTGAAGTGAAGTACCGCCTGTTGGCCCGCAACAAGCAATCGGTGATGGAGGCGCTGGTCAGCAAGGCTGAGCTGGATTTGCCGAAATCGAGTGTGCAATCGGAGGTGGATCGCATGATCGAGGGTGCCCGGGCGGACCTGAAGCAGCGTGGTGTGAAAGATGCTGACAAGGCTCCGATTCCGGATGATGTGTTTCGCCCGCAGGCGGAGCGCAGGGTGCGTTTGGGATTGGTGGTGGCGGAACTGGTGCGCGCCAACGGTTTGCACGCCAAAGCTGAGCAGATCAAGTCCCATGTTGACGAACTTGCAGCCAGCTATGAGAAACCAGCCGAAGTGGTGCGCTGGTACTACAGTGACAACCGGCGGATGGCGGAAGTCGAGGCCATCGTTATTGAAAACAATGTTACCGAGTACGTGCTGTCCAAGGCCACAGTGAACGCCAAGACGGTGTCGTTCGACGAATTGATGAGTCAAAACTGACGACTTGCTCGCCAACGAACAGAGCTTTGACGGTTGGGGCTTGTGCAGGGCTTGCAGTCCTGCAACCAAGCCCCACTTGTTTTCGGGAATCAAATTTCGGTACAGTTGGTCAACTTCACTGGAGACGCTATGAGCTTTAAATACGGACGGTCAGAGGGAATGGAACCACAGGGACTTGGCATGGTTCCCATGGTCATCGAACAATCGGGTCGGGGCGAGCGTTCGTACGATATCTATTCGCGTTTGCTGAAAGAAAGAGTGATCTTTCTGGTGGGTCCGGTGAACGATCAGACGGCGAATCTGGTCGTGGCGCAATTGCTCTTTCTGGAGAGTGAAAATCCCGACAAAGACATTTCCTTTTACATCAACTCTCCAGGCGGCTCGGTAAGTGCTGGTATGGCCATCTTCGACACCATGAACTTTATCAAGCCGGATGTTTCGACGCTGTGCATCGGAATGGCTGCAAGCATGGGTGCGTTTCTCCTGGC
>CAJBVC010000783.1 GCA_903958915.1 uncultured beta proteobacterium | reverse complement strand
TCCATGTACCAGCACATTAAAGTTCCTACCGAAGGCCAGAAGATTACGGTCAATGCCGATATGTCGTTGAATGTTCCCGACCAGCCAGTGATTCCCTTTATCGAAGGCGACGGAACTGGCTTTGACATCACACCCGTAATGCTGAAAGTAGTCGACGCAGCGGTCGCAAAGGCTTACGACGGCAAGAAGAAGATCCACTGGATGGAAGTGTACGCCGGTGAAAAGTCCACCAAGGTGTATGGGCCGGATGTCTGGCTCCCCGAAGAAACTCTGCATGCCCTGCGTGAGTATGTGGTTTCTGTGAAAGGCCCATTGACGACTCCGGTGGGTGGCGGTATTCGTTCGCTGAACGTGGCGCTACGCCAGGAACTGGATCTGTACGTTTGCCTGCGTCCGATTCAATATTTTGAAGGCGTCCCAAGCCCAGTGAAGGAGCCACACAAGACCAATATGGTGATCTTCCGTGAGAACTCTGAAGACATCTATGCTGGTATTGAGTTTGAAGCTGAAAGCGACAAGGCCAAGAAGCTCATCAAGTTCCTGCAGGACGAAATGGGGGTCAAGAAAATTCGGTTCCCCAATACATCAGGCATTGGTATCAAGCCCGTCTCGCGCGAAGGCACTGAGCGTCTGGTGCGCAAGGCCATCCAGTACGCCGTTGACAATGACAAGCCCAGTGTGACCATCGTGCACAAGGGCAATATCATGAAATATACCGAAGGCGGTTTCCGTGATTGGGCCTACGCGCTGGCTCAAAAGGAGTTTGGTGCCGAACTCATTGACGGGGGTCCATGGTGCAAGTTCAAGAATCCAAAATCGGGCAAGGAAATCGTGGTGAAAGACAGCATCGCTGACGCTTTCCTGCAGCAGATTTTGTTGCGTCCATCCGAGTACAGCGTGATTGCGACGCTCAATTTGAATGGCGACTACATATCGGACGCTTTAGCTGCGCAAGTGGGTGGAATTGGTATTGCCCCTGGAGCGAACCTGTCGGATTCAGTTGCCTGCTTCGAGGCGACGCACGGAACTGCGCCCAAATATGCCGGCAAGGACTACGTGAATCCGGGTTCGGAGATTCTGTCCGCCGAGATGATGCTGCGCCACATGGGTTGGTTCGAGGCAGCTGACTTGATCATCAGTTCCATGAAGAAATCCATCAAGAGCAAGAAGGTCACCTATGACTTCGCTCGCTTGATGGACGGCGCCACACAAGTTAGCTGCTCCGGCTTCGGCCAAGTGATGATTTCCAACATGTAATGGGTTGCGGCGGTCAGTCGACCGCCACCAACACCCACTGCAAGCCGCCGGGGTCGCGAGGCCTTCGGCGTTTTTTTTTGGTTCGGCAACTTGAATGCAGTCCAACTGCCTCCAATTCCGTCAAGCGATGCACCGTGACACGGTGATCGCTAGAATCAAATCTATGGCAACCCAAAATCCCATCAAACCGCCGCAACCTCCGCAAGTCGTGCCCGATCACGACGCGGGAGGCTCTGTCGTGCTGGAGCGGCGCACACAGAAGGTCTCGCCACCGCAGATGTACCAGGTGGTGATGCTCAACGATGACTACACCCCCATGGAGTTTGTAGTGGTGGTGATTCAGGAGTTTTTCGGGAAGGACATGGAGGCGGCAACGCAGATCATGCTGAAAATTCACCTCGATGGCAAAGGCGTGTGCGGGGTTTACTCCAAGGACGTCGCTGCAACCAAGGTCGATCAAGTGCTGGAGGCTGCTCACAAAGCGGGTCACCCTCTGAAATGCATCAGTGAGCCCGTGGATTTTTAGAGTATTCGTTTCAGGGACCCATCGATTAACTGGAAACGGTTTACAGTTAATCACCAACGTAAGGCTTAAGGATTCAACATGATTGCCCAAGAACTTGAAGTCAGTCTGCACATGGCGTTCGTAGAGGCGCGCCAGCAGCGTCACGAGTTCATTACCGTGGAGCACTTGCTGCTTGCCTTGCTGGACAATCCCAGCGCTGCCGAAGTGTTGCGCGCCTGCTCCGCCAGTATTGACGACCTGCGCAAGTCGCTCTCGAATTTCATCAAGGACAATACACCGCAGGTCGCTGGTGCTGACGATGTTGACACGCAGCCGACGCTCGGTTTTCAGCGTGTCATCCAGCGTGCCATCATGCATGTGCAATCCACTGGAAGCGGCAAGAAAGAGGTTACTGGAGCCAACGTTCTTGTTGCGATCTTTGGTGAAAAAGATTCACACGCGGTCTACTACCTCCACCAGCAAGGTGTGACCCGCCTCGACGTCGTGAACTTCATTGCCCACGGCATCAAGAAGAATGACCCGCCAGAATCGGCGAAATCCAGCGAAAGCCCATCGGAGAGCGAAGAAGGTGGTAACGAGAAGAATGAGAAGGCCTCACCGCTGGAACAGTACACCATCAACCTCAATCAGCTCGCCAAAGACGGCAAGATCGACCCCTTGATTGGGCGCGAGTATGAAGTTGAGCGCGTGATCCAGATTTTGTGTCGCCGCCGCAAGAACAATCCTTTGCTGGTTGGTGAAGCTGGTGTTGGAAAAACCGCCATTGCAGAGGGACTCGCGTGGCGGATCACCCAAAGTGACGTGCCGGAAATTCTGGCCGAGGCCGTTGTGTATTCGCTGGACATGGGAGCCTTGCTCGCTGGAACCAAGTACCGCGGTGACTTTGAGCAGCGACTCAAAGGGGTTCTGAAGGCCCTCAAGGACAAGCCCAATGCGGTGCTGTTTATCGATGAAATCCACACGCTCATTGGTGCGGGAGCGGCCTCTGGCGGCACGCTGGATGCATCCAACCTGCTAAAGCCTGGCCTGAGTTCAGGCGCGCTCAAGTGCATTGGCGCAACCACTTTTACCGAATACCGGGGAATTTTCGAGAAAGATGCGGCGCTATCGCGCAGATTCCAGAAGGTGGACGTTGTTGAGCCAACGATAGACCAGACCGTCGATATTCTGAAAGGACTCAAATCCCGCTTTGAGGAGCATCACAATGTGAAGTACGCATTGGCGGCGCTGCAGGCTGCGGCCGAACTGAGTGCCAAGTACATTAACGATCGCCATTTGCCGGACAAGGCGATTGATGTGATCGATGAAGCGGGTGCGGCTCAACGCATTCTGCCGCCGAGCAAGCGCAAGAAAATCATCAGCAAAACCGAGGTGGAAGAAATTGTGGCGAAGATTGCCCGCATTCCTCCGGCCAATGTTTCCAACGACGACCGCGGCAAACTCAAAACGCTGGAGCGCGACCTGAAGAATGTAGTGTTTGGTCAGGACAAGGCCATCGACGTGCTCGCTTCGGCTGTGAAAATGGCGCGTTCGGGCCTTGGCAAAGGGGATAAACCGATCGGCTCGTTCCTGTTCAGCGGTCCCACCGGGGTGGGCAAGACAGAGGCCGCAAAGCAACTGGCCTACATCATGGGCATCGAGCTGATTCGCTTTGACATGAGTGAGTATATGGAGCGACATGCGGTGAGCCGGTTGATTGGCGCGCCTCCCGGTTACGTGGGGTTCGACCAGGGTGGCCTTTTGACCGAAGCCATTACCAAAAAACCGCACGCGGTGTTGTTGCTCGATGAAATCGAGAAGGCCCACCCGGACATCTTTAACGTGTTGTTACAGGTGATGGACCATGGGTCGCTGACGGACAACAATGGGCGCAAGGCAGATTTCCGCAACATCATCATCATCATGACGACCAACGCGGGTGCCGAGACCATGAACAAGGCCTCCATCGGCTTCACCAATCCTCGTGAGTCAGGTGACGAGATGGCAGACATCAAACGGCTGTTTACGCCAGAGTTTCGCAACCGGTTAGACGCACTGGTGAGCTTCAAGGCACTTGATGAAAACGTCATCTTGCGCGTGGTGGACAAGTTCCTGCTGCAACTCGAAACCCAGTTGGCCGACAAGAAAGTGGATGTCACGTTCACCGACAAGTTGCGCAAGCACCTTGGCAAGAAGGGCTTTGACCCCCTGATGGGTGCGCGTCCCATGCAACGCCTCATCCAGGACACCATTCGCCGTGCTTTGGCTGACGAGTTGTTGTTCGGCCGCTTGATCGATGGCGGACGCCTGACGGTCGATCTGGACGACAAGGATGAGTCCAAGACCGACGTCTTGCTCGATATCCAGCCACTACCCGAGAAGAAGGGCAGAGCCAAACCGGAAGAGGCTACCGCGGGCTAGCCGTGATAATCCCTGCTTGCAAACGCAGGGATCGGAATGAAATTTGTTGTTTATTTGGCGTTAGCGCTTGCGCTGGCGGGGTGCGTGACGGCGCCGCCGGAAACCGCCAGGCCGGTAGCCGTGGAGCCGGTTCCCTCGACAGGGTCTCCCACACCCGCTGTGGTGGCGCCAGACTTGCCGATCGTTGCAAGAGTATTGCCACGCATTGGCCTCGCTCTAGGAGGGGGTGCGGCACGGGGCTTTGCACATGTCGGTGTGATCCAGGTCCTGGAAGAAGCCGGCATTCGTCCCTCCATGGTGGCCGGTACCTCCGCGGGTAGTCTGGTAGCGTCCATTTATGCCAGTGGCAAGTCGGGACTGCAATTACAGCGCGTAGCCGAGACCATGGAGGAGGCCGCCATCACCGACTGGACCCTCCCACTGTTCAATCGGGGCATGCTGCGGGGTGATGCACTGGCAAAGTATGTGAATGCGCAGGTCGGCGCGCGACTGATCGAGAACATGCCATTGCCGCTGGGCATATTGGCGACAGACTTGAAAACCGGGCAAAGCATGTTGTTCCAGCGGGGCGACACCGGAACGGCGGTGCGCGCTTCCAGTGCAGTCCCGGCACTGTTTGAGCCGGTCAAAATCTCCGGACGGGAATATGTGGATGGAGGTCTGGTTTCGCCGATTCCAGTGCGGGCGGTACGCCAGATGGGTGCGGATTTGGTTATCGCAGTGGATATATCGAGCCCGCCGGAGGGGAATTTGTCGGGGTCAACAATCGACATCCTGATGCAGACCTTCACCATCATGAGCAAAAGTATCAACACGCTCGAGTTGCGGGACGCCGATGTGGTGGTGCGCCCGAACCTGCCCGGCGTGGGAAGTTCTGACTTTGGTGCGCGTAAGCGCTCGATCGAAGCAGGAAGGAAGGCGATGCTGCAAATGCTGCCTCAATTGCGTCTTGCGATAGCGGCAAAGACACGCTAAAAAAAAGGCCCCGTCTTGCGACGAGGCCCTGAAGGGATCCCTGAACCTGTAGGTTTCGAAAGGACCCGAGGAGACAACTGGTACGGCAGGCTTTCTTGCGAAACCGTGGCTTAGTGAATCAATTATCTCAGGGTTTTCCCTTGGTCGCTAGAGAGTGTTCTCCAAAGCAACATGAAGGCACTGATTAACGCTTCTTGGCCGCCTGCTTGGTGGCGTTGGTGGCGGTAGCTGCCACAGCATTGAAGTTGGCTTCAGCCACTTCGGTTGCTTGCTTGACAGCCTTTTGGACCGACTCCAGCGCATTGTTGGCAGCCGCAACGGTGCTCTTCATGACAGCGACAGCAGCCTCGGAACCGGCGGGAGCATTCTTGGCGGCGTTGTCCACCAGGCCCATGAACTTCTTCTGTGCGTCGGAGGCCTGGCCTTCAAATGCCTTGCCGAAATCGGCACCGGTACCGGAAGCGATGTCATACAAATGACGGCTATAGGCGGCGGCTTTTTCTGCCAGAGGCTGGAACAAGCCCGATTGCAGGGCCAGGAGTTCTTGCGCGTCCTTGACGCTCAAAACCGACTGAGTATGGTTGGACGCCTCGGCCAACGCTGCCTTGGATGCGGTCAAATTGAGTTCAACAATCTTCTCGACACCTTCAAAAGCCTTGGCGGTCAGGCCATACAGGGTTTCAATGTTCGCTTTGTGGGAAGCCATCAGTTGTTCAACGGTCAGCATAGTTCAATCTCCAGAGGTTAAATAAAAAAGTTTGCTTGCTCATTCACATAGCCGCTTAATCAACTTATGTTGCAGTGCAGCATGATTCGAATTATAGAGGGCTGAACGTGGCGCACAAGCGATTTTTGCTGCAATGCAACAAATTAGTTGGCGTTTTCTAATTTTGCAAGTTGTCATTGGTTTGACACGACCAGCGGGCAGTTCCGCCAGGCTGGCAGAATGGCGGTATGCCAAGTGCCAATTCAAACAAGCCGCAGCCCGAGCCCCGCAGCGCTTACCGTGTATTCAGAACCATAGCGACCCGTTGGATGGACAACGACGCTTACGGGCACGTCAACAACGTGGTGTATTACAGCTGGTTTGATACAGCGGTCAACGCCTACCTGATCGAACGTGGAGCACTCGATATCCATCGTAGCGACACCATCGGTCTGGTGGTGGAAACCAGTTGCAATTACTTTGCGCCGTTGGCATTTCCCGAACCAGTCCATGTGGGCATTCGGGTTGCCAAACTGGGTACCTCCAGCGTTCGATACGAGGTTGGGGTCTTCGGTGCTGGAGAAATGGCGGCGGCCAAGGGCCATTTTGTGCATGTGTACGTGGATGCCAAAACGCGGCGACCTGTTCCACTGCCTGCGCAACTCAAATCTGTTTTGGAAAGTCTGTTATGAATTCGAATGTGGTGGATACGGCAATAGCATCGCGCATGTCGGTGCGGGCTTTTACCAATCAGGAGGTGCCCAAGAAGCTTTTGGAGCACATTCTGAGCGTCTGCAGCAGGGCCCCATCAGGCACGAATTGCCAGCCATGGAAGGTGTACGTGCTGCAGGGGGCGAGTCGCAATGCATTGGTCGAGCAGGCCTGCGCAGCGCACGACGCCATGCGCGCCGATCCATCGCTGGCCGCACAGTACGCCGAAGAATACGATTACTACCCGACCAAATGGGTCAGTCCCTACATTGACCGGCGCCGCGAGAACGGCTGGGGCCTGTACGGGCTGATGGGCATTGGCAAGGGTGACAAGGACAAGATGCACGCACAGCACCAGGCCAATTTCCGCTTTTTCGATGCGCCCATCGGTCTGTTCTTTACGATTGACAGGGTGATGGGACGCGGGTCGTTGCTGGACTACGGCACGTTTCTACAGAGCATCATGGTGTCAGCGCGGGGACATGGTTTACACACCTGTCCGCAGGCGGCATGGAATGGTTTTTCCAAAATCATCATGCCGCATATCGGGGCGGGTCCGGACGAAATGCTGGTGTGCGGTATGGCACTGGGTTATGCAGATGAATCTGCCATCGTGAACACTTTTCATACACCGCGCATTCCTGTGCATGAGTTCACCAGTTGGCTGGAATAGCCGGTTGTACTGGCACTTCCCATGATCATCACCAGCCTGCTGGATACCGACCTTTATAAGTTCACCATGATGCAGGTGGTCCTGCACCAGTTTCCGGGAGCCCAGGTCGAGTACCGATTCAAATGCCGCAATGGTGGTGTCGATCTTGCACCCCACGTTCAGGAAATCCGTGAAGAAATTCGCTCCTTGTGCAGTCTGCACTTTCAGGAAAGCGAACTTGCCTACCTGCGCTCCTTGCGGTTCATCAAGAGTGATTTTGTGGACTTTCTGGGGCTTTTCCGGCTCAATGAAAAGTACATCACGGTGACGCCCCTGGCCAACGGCGATATCGATATCGTCATCGTAGGCCCGTGGTTGCACACCATTCTGTTCGAAATCCCGGTGCTCGCCATCGTGAATGAAGTCTACTTTCGCAACACGCAGCGCGTGCCTGATTTTCTGGAAGGACGTCAACGCCTGGACCTCAAAATCAGCCAGTTGCGGGCTGAAGGGTTGGCCGAACTAAAGATCGCTGACTATGGGACTCGTCGCCGTTTCTCAAGGGCCTGGCATGAAGAGGTCATGCGGGTGCTGTGTGCCCGTCTGGGAACGCAGCACAGCCCCGGAGCAGGCAAGGGCACACCTGGCCAGTTGGCGGGCACGAGCAATGTATTGTTCGCGATGAAACTGGGCCTCACACCGCTGGGCACGATGGCACATGAGTACCTGCAGGCGTCACAGGCACTGGGCCCGCGCTTGCGCGATAGCCAGACCTTTGCCTTTGAGTCTTGGGCGCGCGAATACCGCGGCGATCTGGGCATTGCCCTCTCGGATGTGTACGGCATGAGTGCCTTCCTGCGAGACTACGATTTGTACTTCTGCAAGTTGTTCGATGGCGCACGCCACGACAGCGGCGACCCCTTCGAATGGGGTGAGCGTATGCTGGACCACTACATCCGCAACCGGGTGGACCCGCACACCAAGACACTGATCTTCAGTGATGGACTCACTGTGCCGAGGACGATTGCGCTGTACCAGCAATTTCGGGGGCGTTGCCAGTTGGCCTTTGGAATTGGCACGAACCTGACCAACGACCTGGGCTATGAACCCTTGCAAATCGTCATCAAGATGGTCCGCTGCAATGGACAACCCGTTGCCAAGCTGTCCGATACACCCTCCAAGAATATGTGCGAGGATGAGAAGTACCTGGCTTACCTGCGCCAGGTGTTTGAAATTGCTCCAGCGGCTTAATGCGCTGGCAACACAACGGGAAACGCCATGACTGACTTGACTGCCAAACCCAAGGTGCTGATGACACGCAGCATTTTTCCAGACGTTGTGGAGCGCCTATCCGAGCATTTTGAGGTCGAAACCAATGCCGACGACACTTCCTGGGTTCGTGAGGAACTGGTGGCACGGTTACAGGGCAAGGTGGGCGTCTTTACCACTGGCGTGGAACGCATCGACGCGGCACTCCTGGCGCAATGCAGCACGCTGAAAGTCTGCGCCAACATGACGGTGGGGTACAACAACTTTGACCTCGAAGCGATGAGCGCTGCCGGTGTACTGGGCACCAACGCACCCGACGTGCTGACCGAGACCACCGCCGACTTGGGGTTTGCCTTGCTGATGGCCACTGCACGTCGGGTGGCTGAGAGCGAACATTTTCTGCGCGCAGGCCTGTGGAAGCGCTGGAGTTACGACATGTTTTTGGGCTCCGAGGTACATGGCAGCACGCTGGGCATCATTGGCATGGGTCGCATCGGCCAGGCCATTGCGCGCAGAGGTGCGTTGGGCTTTGGCATGCGGGTGATCTATCACAACCGCTCGCGTCTTGATGCAGCGACCGAGGACCAATACAACGCCCACTATGTGTCGAAAAGTGAACTCCTGCAGTCGGCCGACCATGTGATGCTGGTAGTGCCCTATTCGGCGGCATCCCACCACACCATCGGGGCGGCAGAGCTAGCACTGATGAAGCCTACCGCCACCCTAGTCAACATCGCTCGGGGAGGCATTGTGGATGATGCAGCGTTAGCGCAAGCTTTGATGGACAAGCGTATCGCCGCTGCGGGTCTGGATGTCTACGAGGGCGAGCCCGTGGTGCATCCCGAATTGCTAAAAGTTCCCAACGTGGTGTTGACCCCCCATATCGGTAGCGCCACTGCCGGCGCGCGGCGGGCGATGGCAAACCTTGCAGTGGACAACCTGATCGGGTATCTGGTAAACGGCACGGCTGTCACCCCGCTCAATACCGTCAAGGGGTAGTTGAATCCTTACCGTGATTGCTCCTGTTTTTGTAGCTGCTTACGCTTTTCTGGCGGGCGCTAAAGGGTGTTTTTGTTGTTATTTTTCTGAGCGTACCCTGTGGGAATGAACGAATGGATGGCGGCAGCCTTGGTCGTGCTCATGGTGCTGAATCTGGCCATTGTGCTGTGGTTGGCGCGTGCAAACACCGGTGCTTCGACAGCGGCACAGCAGCAGGCAGCCTTGCAGGACCTGCGCGCTGCCATTCAAGCTGGTAATGACCGTCTGGAACGCGAGTTGCGTCGCGAAATTGCCGATTCTTCCAGAGCAGCACGCCAGGAAGCGACCCAGAGCCAGGCCAGTTTCCAGCAAACCCTGACCCAGCAGAGCGCCGAAGCCACGCGCACCCAGAACACGCAGATGGATGCGTTCGGCCAGCAACTGTCCTTGTTGCAGAAGACGCTTTCCGACACCCTCACACTGCAACTCACCAGCCTGAGCGAGACCAACGCGCGGCGCATGGCGGAGGTTCGCCAGACCCTGGAAGCCCAGCTGGCGCAGTTGCAAACCAGTAACGCTGCCAAGCTCGATGAGATGCGGGCGACGGTTGACGAAAAGTTGCAGACCACCCTGCAGGCCCGTCTGGGCGAAAGCTTCAAGCAGGTGGCAGACCGGCTGGAGCAGGTCCACAAAGGGCTGGGGGAAATGCAGACGCTGGCGCAGGGTGTGGGGGACCTCAAGCACCTGCTGACCAATGTGAAAACGCGCGGCATGTTTGGCGAGGCCCAACTCGCAAGCCTTTTGGAGCAGGTGTTTGTACCTGATCAGTACGCCACGCAGATCGCTACCCGGCCCGAGAGCAAGAACGTGGTCGATTTTGCCATCAAATTGCCAGGCAGGTCAGACAGCGGGGCGCCGCTGTGGCTCCCGATCGACGCGAAGTTTCCAAATGAGGACTATGAGCGCCTGCTCGACGCGCAGGGCAGGGCCGATGTGCCTGCCGCCGAGGCTGCCGGCAAGGCACTGGAGGCCCGCATCCGCCTGGAAGCGCGGTCCATTGCTGAGAAATACATCGAGCCCCCATACACCACCGACTTTGCCATTTTGTTTCTGCCAACCGAAGGGCTGTACGCCGAGGTGCTGCGTCGCCCTGGTTTGATGGAAGGCTTGCAGCGCGAGCATCGGATCACACTGGCAGGCCCCACCACGTTGCTGGCCATGCTCAGTTCGCTGCAAATGGGTTTCCGTACGCTGGCGCTGGAGAAGCGCTCCAGCGAAGTCTGGCAGGTGTTGGGTGCAGTAAAGACCGAGTTCAACAAGTTCGGTGATGTACTGGCCAAGGTCAAGGCACAGACCGAGACCGTGCTCAAGACACTGGACTCCGCGCAGACACGCAGTCGTGCCATGGGCCGGGTCCTGAAAACCGTCGAAGCCTTGCCAGATGCATCGGCCCAAACCATGATTCCCGCAGACCAGGATTTGGACTCACCGGCGGGCCCTGTCACATGAGCGGTCCAGTGGTGGGCGCGCTCACTCTGGCGCCGGGCTGGCGCGGATTGTGGCCACTGGCGCGGTTGATTCTGGGGCATGTGTGCCTGCATGCCAGCATGGCTGCCATGCGTCTGGCAGCGCCACTCTTTGCGTTGAAGCAGGGTCAGAGCGCGCTGGCAGTGGGCGGATTGCTGTCGTTGTTTGCGCTGACGCAGGTGTTTCTCTCGATCCCGGCGGGGCGCTATGCCGATCGGCACGGTCTGCGTCGGCCCATGGGTTGGGCCGTGGTGGCGGCCAGCCTGGGCGCAGTTTTGACCGTAGTGCTGCCCGGGATGGTCACGCTGTGTCTGGCAGCGTTGTGCCTGGGCGGCGCGACCGGGGTGAGTTCGATTGCCCTGCAGCGCCACGTCGGACGTATGGCACGCGACACCACCGAACTCAAGCGTGCCTTCAGTTTGCTGTCCATTGGTCCTGCGCTCTCCAATTTCGTGGGGCCGGTAGCCGCTGGCTTGTTGATTGACTTTGCCAGTCGTCCGTTTGGCGGGTCAGCGGGCGATGTCATAGGTTTTGGCGCAGCGTTTTTGTTGTGCGCGTTGCTTCCGTTGTGTACCTGGCTTTGGGTTCGCAACGCCGCCGAATTGCCGGCATCCCCGCGCCCGGCTGGGAGTACCCTGGACCATGTGCGTGAAGTGCTTGGTGCTGCCCCCATGCAGCGTCTCCTGATGGTGAACTGGCTGCTGTCTTCATGCTGGGACGTGCATACCTTTGTGGTGCCGGTATTGGGACACGAGCGGGACTTCAGCGCTTCGGTGATCGGCACCATTCTTGGCGGGTTCGCGGTGGCCGCCGTCGCGGTTCGTCTGGTCCTGCCCAGCCTGGCCGAGCGCC
>CAJBVC010000782.1 GCA_903958915.1 uncultured beta proteobacterium | reverse complement strand
GCTGCAACTCGGTGCCACCTATGTGGCGCGCAGTTTCTCGGGTGACAAGGCGCAACTGGTGCCGTTGATCAAGGGCGCCATGGCACACGGTGGCGCAGCATTCATTGACGTCATCAGCCCTTGCGTGACATTCAACAACCATGCGGGCAGCACCAAGAGCTACGACTATGTGCGTCAGCACAATGACGCGGTGAGCCGCATCGACTTTATCTCTCCACGCAGCGAGATCACCACGGAGTATGCACCCGGTGAGTTGGTGGAAGTGCAACAACATGATGGCAGTTTGCTGCGCTTGCGCAAGCTGCATCCAGCGTACGATCCGACGGACCGGTACGGCGCCATGGCCTACATGCAGGAGCATCAGTCGCGTGGCGAGGTAGTCACCGGCCTGCTGTACGTTGATCCGCTGGCCACGGACTTGCACATGGCCTTGAATACCACGGTCAAGCCGCTCAATACGCTGACGGCCGCGCAACTCTGCCCTGGTAACCGCGCCCTGGACAAAATTAACGCATCTTTGCGCTGAACCCATTTGTAAATTGAAAGAGGTGGTGATCATGTCGGAACGCACCGTATTCCAGTCGATGTCCCAACGCCACGTGGTGAGCCTGGGCCCTCAGGCCAGCGTCTGGGATGCTGCCTGCACCATGACCAAGGCCAACTGTGGCAGCGTGCTTATTGTGGACAACCCAGGCACACTGCTTGGGATCGTGACAGAGCGTGATCTGATGACACGTGTCCTGGCCAAGGCCCTCAATCCTGAGAAAACAACAGTGTCGGACATCATGACCCGCAATCCCCATTGTGTGGCACCTGAAACCCTGGTGTCGGACGCAGTGCTGGTCATGATCGAGCGCGGCTTCAGGCATCTGCCGATTGTGGGCCCCCACTCGAAGATTTTGGGCGTTTTCTCGGTTCGCGATGCCATGCCGCGCGAGATCGGCAACGCGGTCAGTCTGGCTGAATTTCACGAACAGGTCAACGACGCCTTGGGTTAGTGTTTTTACGCAGGATTAGGGTGCGCGCTCTGATAGAGTTCGCACTCACAGATGGTCCAATTTGCCGATGCTCCGCAATCCTGCACCAATCAACTATTTAGACGATCAAACTGAGTTCCGGCGTTTCGTTCGCCTGAACCAGTGGGTTCTGGGCATTGCCATTGTCCTGGGATTTTTGGGGATCTTGGTTTCCACTCCGACAGAATGGGTTCGCTACCTGCAAATTGCATTTCTGGTGGGGGTACTGCTGGTCAGTCATCGGCTCTCAAAAGACACGCCACGGCGGTCTATTGCGGTGATCGCCGTGGGCGTGTGGCTTTTGACCAGCGCCTCTGTGCTCCAGTTTGCTGGGATCTATAGCGCAAACATCGTCGCTTATCCTTTTACGATTGCGATGGTGGGATGGGTATTGGGTGGGCGCTGGCTTGTCGGAATGACCGCGTTAACCATCGTTTTTGTTTTCGGTGTTGGGGTCGCACAGATGCTGGGATGGATGGTGCCAACATCACGACCGCTGCCGGTGTTGGTCCTGGCGACGATCGTGCCGGTCCTGCTGATCACCTCTTTCCTGACTTACTCTGTTCGACAAAGTCTCTATAACAGCCGCAACCGCGCGGTGCGCTTGTCTGAAGACCTGGCCTTGCAGATTGACCAGGTTGCTTCGCGGGAGCACGATCTGGAGCAATTGCTCAACAACGTTCCTGCAGCCGTGGCTTCTTTTGACGCGCAATCCCATTTGCGACGCTGCAACCAGCGCTATGCGGATTTGTTTGCCAAGAGTCCGCAGGAGATTGTCGGCCGATCGATCAACGACTACGTTCCAGCACTGGCATTGGAACAATTACGGGAAAACTGGGATCGCGTGTTTCAGGGCTTGCCGCAGCGCTATCGCCGCTTTAACGTGCACCCTGTGACCAGCGCTGTCACCTGGCTGGATGTAGACGTCACGCCGGAGTTTCAGGATGGCAAGGTCATCGGCCTGTACGCCGTGCTGGTGGACGTGACCGCCAAAGTGCAGGCCGAGGCAGAGATTCGCATGCTCAATGAGGAATTGGAGTTGCGGGTGCAGCGACGTACTAATGAGCTCACCAAGACTATGCAAACCTTGCACGATTCACGGGAAGAACTGGTGCGAAGCCAGGCCAAAGCCACTTTGTCGGCTCTGGTGGCCAGCGTTTCACACGAGTTGAGTACCCCGATTGGTAACGCCGTCTTGGTTGCGAGCGCTTTAACCGATCTGGCGCGGGATTTGCAGCAGCAGCTTGACACCGGCCAAGTGCGCAAATCGGCACTGACGGAGCTCAACCGCACCCTGCAGGAGGGTGGCAACATGCTGCAACGCAATCTGGAGCGCGCCGAGACCCTCCTGAAGAATTTCAAGCAGGTGTCGGCCGACCAGGCCAGTGAGCAGCGGCGCAGCTTTGATCTGGCCGAAGTTGTCAAGGAAGTGGTCGCGTCGCTTGGCCCAAGTCACAAGAATTCGCCGCACCGGGTCGTACTTGATTTGCCCGGTGGCATCGTGATGGACAGCTATCCAGGGCCATTGGGCCAAGTGGTGATCAACCTGATTAACAACGCGTACATGCACGCATTTGAACATTGCGAGGCGGGCGTGCTGACGGTTTCAGTGCTGCGCCGTGACAGCCAAGTCGAGATGAAATTCATGGACAACGGCTCTGGAATCTCTTCCGACGTCTTGCTGCACCTGTTCGAGCCGTTCTTTAGTACCAAGATTGGCCGTGGCGGGACCGGTCTGGGCATGAGCATTGTGGACTCGATTGTTCGCAAGACACTCGGTGGATCCATGCACGTGGACTCCGTGGTTGGCCAGGGTTCAACCTTTACCGTGACCCTGCCACTGTCGGCGCCCGGTCAAGCTGCGCCCTGATCGCTCGATGGCTTGGCGGGGGCGTGGCGCCTGGCACGAGCTCGTTGCAGTGCCGCTTCGATGACGGTACGTTTTTTTTCCAGCACAGCGGGGTCGGTATGCTGTGAGTGGGCTGGCAGGTCCGATAACTTTATCAACGCTTTTTCTTCAAGCCTCAACTGGCTCTCATGCTCTTCGCGCTTGCGCCGCATGCTCGCAAAAGCATAGCGTGCTCTCGCCGTATTGGCAGCTTGCGATGACCAGGCTGCCCACCCGGTCAGGCCCCTGTCGACAGGCTCCAGGTAAATGCAGTCCACGGGACACACCGGCAGGCAGAGTTCGCATCCGGTGCAGTAGGGCTCGATGACGGTGTGCATGCGTTTGTGCGTGCCCACGATGGCATCGGTGGGGCAGGCCTTGATGCACAGGGTGCAACCGATACACCAGTTTTCATCTATGAACGCCATGCTGCGGGGCGACTCGGTGCCGAAAGACGGGTCCAGCCCGACTGCGGATTGTCCGGTCAGGAACGCCAGGCGCGCAATGCCTTCTGCGCCGCCGGGCGGACACTGGTTGATCTTCGCCGCTGCGCTGGCAACCGCCTGTGCATACCCGGAACAGTCAGGGTAGCCACAACGCGTGCACTGGGTCTGCGGCAACGCATCCAGCAAGCGCGCAGCAAGCTTGTCTGGCGGCGTCCCTGGCATCGTTACCGGTTTGAAGCCCGGCGCTTGGATGCTACCTTTTTAGGAGCTGCCTTTGCACGTTTGGCGGGCGTTGCGGCTACTTTAGCCTGAGCAATCGGTGTTTGGGCGGCGGCCTGCTTCGCGGTCACGACCGGGGTAGCAGACACTGCGCGAGGTGCCACCGGCTCCGCGTTGTTGGCAAGGATAAATGCCTTGACTCGTGGATACACATGTTCACGCCAGCGTCGGCCGGAGAAGATGCCATAGTGGCCTGCACCTTTGACTTCAAAATGGGTCGAGCGCTCGCCCGTCACACCGGTGCAGATGTCGTGCACTGCGTTGGTCTGCCCGGACCCCGAAATATCGTCCAACTCGCCTTCCACCGACATCAGTGCCGTGTTCTTGATGTCCTGCGGGCGAACCAACTCGATCTTCCCCTTGGGGTTCTTGACTTCCCAGGTGCCGTTCACCAGGCTGAAATCCTGGAACACCACGCGAATGGTTTCCAGGTAGTAGTCTGCATCCATGTCGAGTACGGCGTTGTACTCGTCGTAAAACTTGCGGTGAGCTTCTGTGCTGGCATCGTCACCCTTGATCAGGTCGGTGAAGTAGTCGTAGTGGCTCTTGGCATGGTTGCTGGGGTTCATTGCGACAAACCCGGTATGTTGCAAGAAGCCAGGATAGACACGCCTGCCGGCACCCGGGAAGTTGGTCGGGACGCGGTAAATCACATTGTTTTCAAACCAGCTGTGACTCTTGTTCATGGCCAGGTTGTTCACGGCGGTCGGTGACTTG
>CAJBVC010000781.1 GCA_903958915.1 uncultured beta proteobacterium | reverse complement strand
TCTGGCGATTCTGGCGCACGGTCTGCTGCTGGCCATGCTAGCCGCCGGAGTGCAATGGAAGCACCAGGCGGCACCGGTGACGGCCGAGGCCGAGTTGTGGTCGGCCATTCCCCAGGAAGCAGCACCGCCGCTGCCTTTGCC
This sequence comes from uncultured beta proteobacterium, assembly GCA_903958915.1. Lineage (GTDB taxonomy): Bacteria > Pseudomonadota > Gammaproteobacteria > Burkholderiales > Burkholderiaceae_C > Allorhodoferax. Next base: position 2,110 of record CAJBVC010000781.1, on the reverse strand, counting down.
CGAACCTGAGCCCGTGGCCCTGCCACCCGAGTCGGCCCCGCCGATACCTGTACCCGTGGTGGCACCCGAGCCAGACCCCAGCATTGCCATCGCCCAGGAGAAAGAGCGCCTGGAGAAAGAGCGCGAGAAGCAACAGCGACTCGAAAAACTGGCCCAGGACAAGAAGAAACAGGAGCGTCTCGAAGAAGAAAAACGCCTCAAGGAAAAGCAGAAGAAAGAGAAACTCCAGAAAGACCAGGAGGCACGTGACAAAGCGTTGCGCGACAAGGCGGCAGCAGACAAGGCCAAGCAACAGGATGCCAAAGCCGCGGCGGCAGATGCCAAGAAGTTGGCCGATCTGCGGGAGCAGAATCTGAAGCGCATGGCGGGCCTGGCGGCGGGCGCGGGCGGACCGAATGCTACCGGGACGGCCGCGCAGGCGTCCGGCCCTTCCCCCGGCTACTACGGTCGCATTGCGGCGCGCATCAAGGCCAACCTTGTTTTCGCTGATACGGTGGCTGGCAATCCCCGCGTCGAGGTGGACATCCGGCTCGCGCCCAGCGGCTCCATCCTGAGCGTCAAGATTGCGCAATCGAGTGGCAGCAAGGCCTGGGATGACGCGGTGGTGCGCGCCATCGAAAAAACCGAAACGCTGCCTGCGGATACCGATGGCCGGGTTCCGACCACCATGCAATTCGCCTTCAGGCCCAAAGACTGATCAGGGCCGAAAACGCTACGTTTTCGATAGCTTCTCACGCACAGCTGGCGAGCGCAAAAGACCAAATTGGCTTAAAGGCCTTTATCCCGGGTGGGATGAAAAACGATGGGTGCAAAGTCGGCACCTGCAGTGCTACTGCAAGCCTTGTCAGCGCCGCTGCCGCACGTTGCACAGTTGGAGCAGCCTCCCGCGCTCGCATTGGGGCTCACCCAGAACCTGCGCAGCAGGGAGCCTGCGCACAACAGCACCACCACGGCAACCAGCCAGCTTTGCCAGTCCATGCGCTAGCCTCCGATCCAAAGAGTAAGCCGGTAGGTGGCCCAGGCTGCGGTGTACGCCAGCACAAACAAATAGGTGGCCATCAGCAGGGGATATCTCCAGGAATTGGTTTCCCGGCGCACCACTGCCAGCGTGGAGAGACATTGCGGTGCGAACACAAACCAGGCCAGTAACGCATAGGCGGTGGCGATCGACCAGCCCTGCGCAATGACCGGAGACAGGGCATTGGCCACGCTGCCATCGGTGGCCGAGAGTGAGTACACCGTTCCCAACGCACCCACGGCCACTTCCCGCGCCGCCATGCCCGGCACCAGAGCGATGCAGATTTGCCAGTTAAACCCGATCGGCGCAAAAACTACCTCGAGCGCCTTGCCCAGCATGCCGGCAAAACTGTACTGGATGGCAGGGCCATGGGACGCGTCCCAACCTTGTGGGGCTCCCGGGAAACTCGACAGAAACCAGAGCAGCACCATCAAGGTAAAGATGATGCCACCCACCCGCTGCAGAAAAATACGTGCCCGCTCCCACAAGCCCAGGCCCAGGTTGCGCAAACTCGGCACCCGATAGGGCGGCAACTCCAGCATCAGCGGCTGGTACGCACTCTTCATCCAGGCACGCTTGAACAACCAGGCCACTGCCATAGCGCCCACCACGCCCGCCACGTACAGGCCGAACAGCGTCAACCCGCGCAGGTCAAACCAGCCCACGGTACGCTCGGGAACAAACGCGCCAATCAGCAAGGCATATACCGGCAGCCTGGCCGAACAGGTCATCAAGGGCGCGACCATGATGGTGGCCAGGCGGTCTTTCCAGTTGGCAATGGTGCGGGTGGCCATGATGCCGGGAATGGCACAGGCAAAGCTCGACAGCAAGGGGATAAAGGCGCGGCCCGACAAACCCACCTTGCCCATCAGGCTGTCCAGCAAAAACGCAGCACGCGGCAGGTAACCCGAGTCTTCGAGCACCAGAATGAAGAAAAACAAAATCAGAATCTGCGGCAAGAAAACCAGTACGCCGCCCACCCCGGCGATCACCCCGTCCACCAGCAGGCTGCGCAAAGGCCCCTCAGCCATGTGGCCCAGGGTCCACTCGCCCACCGCAGCCACCGCGCTCTTGATCAGGTCCATCGGCGCG
>CAJBVC010000780.1 GCA_903958915.1 uncultured beta proteobacterium | reverse complement strand
GCCCTCTAAATGCCGGCCATAAAAATCCTTGCTGCCACCGCCCCGAATGCGCAGCGGTCTGTGATCTGCGGCCGCGGCACGAATGCGATCCACCCATGGGGCTACTGCCACTGTCATACCTTGGACTCCTGGTAAAAATGCGCGGGAAGGCCCGGAACTTCCACCCGACATGAGAACACCCCGCCGGACAGGGGAAAGCGCTCCAACTCACCGGTGCCGCGGCCTTTGCGTGCGGACGTGAGGTACAGGGTTTTGAAGTCTTCGCCACCAAGACAGACCATGGTAGGGCACTGTACTGGCGTTGGAAACTCGGCAAGCAACTGTCCGCCAGGCGCAAACTTGCAGACCCGAGCACCCTCGTACATCGCCACAAAATAATTGCCTTCCACATCCACCGCAGCTCCGTCCGGGCGGCCGCCATACCCCCCCTGCGCGCTAGTCGAGTCGGCTGGCTTGGGGTCAAAGCGCTGGAAGATGCGGCGCTGCGATAGCGTGGCCGTCGTTTCTTCGAAGTCCCATGCGTCAATCCGGTGGCTGGAGGTGTCGGCCCAGTACAGGCTCTTGCCATCCGGACTCCAGGCCAGACCGTTTCCCGTCAGCGCATCTTGCGCCTTGCGCGTGACAACTGCTGCACCACCGGCACGTGCATCGATGCAATACAGAGCCGCCGCACGCGCAGATTTGGTTTCGTCGTAGCTGCCAACCCACAGACGCCCGAGGGCATCGCACTTGCCATCGTTGGCACGTACCGTGGCGGTGTCGTAATCGAGGGTTGCAACGCGTTCGAGCGCACCACCCCAGTTCTGCGCGCGGAAAACACCGTCGCGCAATGCCACCACCAGGCCACCATTGGCTGCCGGCGCGATGCAGCCAGGTTCGCAGGGCATATCCCAGGCCTGCACCGTTCCCATATAGACATTGGCGCGCAAGATCTGCTGGCCTGCAATGTCCACCCAATACAGCGTTTGCTCCTGCGGGTGCCAAAAAGGGGACTCACCCAGGGCGTAAGTGTCCGGGACAACGGATTGCCAGGTCATGACGGAGCCTCGCACAATGGGGGCACAGTGCATTTCTCTAACAGCATGGCGGGGTCCTTGAAGTGCAGCAGTATTGAACTGGATGAGGCAAATTGTGCCGCTCAACCGGAGGTTCCGCTGTGCCTGCAAACGAAAGCGCTGCCATGATAGCGCGTCACTGCCATTGCGGCGACATGGCCCGAGACTCGGCCCTATTCTCGATACGGCATGTGGGTTCTTACGTTTGTGTGCATGCGGCAAATCGGCATGAACAATATACTTCAGTCATGCCTGATAGAGATTCCCGATCGCCATGAACCTTTCTTACGACGTTGTCGAAGCGGATTTTGACGCGCTGGTACTGGATCGCTCCCATGTAGTTCCCGTCGTGCTCGACATTGGCGCCCAGTGGTGCAGCCCCTGCCGCATACTGACACCCCTGCTGGAGCGGCTGGTCACCGGGTATGGCGGAAAATTTGTGCTGGCGAAGGTGGATGCCGACGAAAACATGCGCATCGCTGGCCGGCATCAGGCCAAGGGTTTCCCCACCGTCATCGCCTACAGCCGAGGCGTGGTCACGGACCGTTTTCACAGTGCGCAGACCGAAGGTTTT
>CAJBVC010000779.1 GCA_903958915.1 uncultured beta proteobacterium | reverse complement strand
GGACTGTCCCACCAAGGAAGCAATCAACCTCGACTGCCGCAAACCCCATCCATTGAGTATGCGCCGCGCACGCCAGACAAATGCCGCCCACCCGGAGTTCACACCCACCTGGTTGGCCTCATGCTGGCGGTACATCAAGCTGGCGTAATCATCAATCACCCAACGATACCCATGCGCACGCGCAAACGCGTAGGTAAACCAGTCGTGCAAACCGACGTCCATACTTATTTTTTTATTTTTCCGCAAAGTATTCTGTGCGTCCAATACCAACTTGCGACTGATCACAAACGCACAACCCGGACCTGCTGACTCAAAGAGATAATCCCACGTCCGCTGGGGATAAGCCTTCTTGATATAAATTGAGCGTCCGGATTCCCAAAAGGCAACAATATCACTTGAATAGCCGTCCGCGCCCAACTGTATCAATTGCTCTGTGGCGCGCACCAGTTTACCTGGCAGCCAAATGTCATCCTGGTCTGCATACGCGACATATTCAAACGCTGAAAAATCAATCTCCCGCAGCATTCTGAAGAAGTTCTGTGCCGCACCTCCGAATGACTCACCAAACGGCAACAACACCACCCGAGTATTGTTGGCCTGCAATTCTGAAAACCATTCTTCCGTACCATCGGTTGATCGGTCCACACTAACAAACAGCGTTACGTCCACGCCAGCTTGATCGAATATCGAATCAACCTGCTGCTGCAGATACCGTACACCATTGAACGCGGCCAGGCAAACGGCAATTGACGGAAGATTCTGTTTTAACAAAGTCATTGTGTTCAGTTGCGACGTAGAAGGTGAACAATGATCAAACGGCGCACATACTTGGCCATTGAATACACCTGCAACAGGCGCATCGACCAATATGAAATTTTGCCACCACCATGAAAGTAGCGGTAATTGGCAAGTTCGGCCCTTTCCATGTGCCACATATCGGCACTGAGCCCGGCAGCCCCATAAACAGGTTTGTACACGGCAACCAGTTCGACCATCAAACGAACGCTTGGTAGTGGTGCACTGGCTATATCCAGCCACAACCTTTGATCCTCCATGTAGCGCACGCCTTCAGCAAATCGCATGGTGATGTCGCGCTTGAGCATGACCGAAGGTGTGACAAACGCGTGTCGCATCAGCATGTCCGTCAAACTGAGGGTTTGCGCGCCATTGCCCAAGTCAACCGGCCACCAGGGCGTCTGGCCTGCGTCTGGCGTCAATTGTCGACACAAGTGGCCGCAAAGGGCCACATCAGAGTGCGCCTGCATATAAGCAAGCTGAACCTCGATCTTGCGCGGGTGCCAGGCATCGTCTGCGTCCAAAAAGGCGATATAGGTCTGGCTTGCCACCTGCCACCCCGCGTTGCGTGCGCCTGCTGCCCCCACATTAACCGGCAACTCAAGCACCTTCACCCAGTCACCATAACGGGATTGAATGTCACGAAGCAGGGCGAGAGTCGCATCACCACTTCTGTCATCAACCAGCACCAGTTCACTTGGTCGCCACGTCTGCGCGGCAACGGATGCCACCGCCCGCTCCAATGTTTCCGCGCAGCGGAAGCACGGAATCACCACAGAAACCGGTGCGAGTTCTGTAGTCATGCTGAAAGGTAGGCACGCCAAACGGCAAGCAGCCGGTCGGGCCTCGCCACCAAGACCCGTTTGCCCAGCATTCTGACCAGCATCAGTGCGACCGACAGCTTCGGTACCCGTGCATGACGGCGCAAAAACCGTACACAAGAGCGGGTGGCATAGGCGTCCAACACGGGGTTGCCCAACCCGAGACTGGCCGACTGTTTGTGCCAAATATGTGAATCGGGCGCCACCGCCAACTGCCAACCTGCGTTTCGCAAGCGAAAGCCGAGATCAGTGTCTTCCCAGTACATAAAAAAACTCGCCTCATCAAACAAGCCCACATCTTCCAGTGCGGTACGACGCAACAGCATAGAGGCGCCCGACACAAAGTCTATAGGCCCTGCAGACAGCCGGTGGTTTGAACGACCCAACCACAAATTTACGCGGCCGCCGCCCCATAGTTGAATTTGGTCTACCGTTCCCGCATCAAACAAGACCGAACCAACGGCACCCAGCGCCGGATTTTGTTCAGCAACCCGGACCATGGCGGCCAGCGCGTTAGGGGCAACCGTTGCGTCGCTATTGATCAACCAGATGTACTGGGTGCCAGCGGCCAGAGCGTGCCGAATGCCGACATTGCAGCCCCCGCCAAAACCCCGATTGCTGCCCGTTTGCAACACGTTAATACCGGGCAGAGCAGCCGTGATATGGGCTACCGACCCGTCAGTTGAGTCGTTGTCAACCACCAAAATATCGTAGCCGACATCGGTCAACGCTTGCAACGACGCAACGCAGGCGATGGTGTCCTGCCAACCATTCCAGTTCAATACGACGACCGTCACGCGGGGGCTCATGCGGGGGCGCCTACAGGCTTGAAGCGTAAAGCCCTCTTCTCAACCAGATGCCACGACCCATAGGCTAGCAACAAGGTCACCGTAATCGACAAGAAAAGACTGCCCGCAAAACTCCAGTTGTGTCCACGCGCCCATTGAACGCCCAATTGCTGAACCGGAAAGGCAAAGATGTAGACCCCATACGACAAGTCCCCCAGACGGCTGCTCCATTTCGCGCCATGTGGCAGGCTCATAGCTACATGCACCATCGT
>CAJBVC010000778.1 GCA_903958915.1 uncultured beta proteobacterium | reverse complement strand
TCGGGCTCCAGTCCGGCCACCGTGGTGGCAATTGGCTCGATTTTGATGCCAGCGATGGTAAAGGCTGGTTTTCCCAAGTCGTTCGGTGCCGGAGTGATCACCACCTCCGGGGCACTGGGCATCCTGATTCCGCCCTCCATCGTGATGGTGATGTACTCGGTGTCCACCAACACGTCCGTCGGGGCGCTGTTCATGGCGGGTGTGGTGCCCGGCATTATCCTGGCGTTCCTGTTGGGCCTCACCACCTGGTGGCGTGCCAAGAAGTTCAACTACCCGCGCCAGACCAAGGCCACCTGGGGTGAGCGCTGGGTATCGTTTCGCAAGGCGGTGTGGGGCCTGCTGCTGATCGTGGTGGTGATGGGTGGTATCTACTCCGGCATCTTTACACCCACAGAAGCGGCTGCCATGAGCGCGGTGTATGCCTTCTTCGTCGCGGTGTTTGTCTACAAGGACATGGGTCTCAAAGACGTGCCACGCGTGCTGTTGTCCAGCGCCAACATGAGCGCCATGCTGCTGTACATCATCACCAACGCCGTGTTGTTCTCCTTCCTGCTGACGCACGAGAACATTCCCCAGCAAATGGCAGACAACATGATCGGTACCGGCATCGGTGTGATCGGGTTTCTGCTGATCTCCAATGTGCTGCTGCTGATTGCCGGTAACTTCATGGAGCCCTCCTCGATTGTGCTGATCCTGGCTCCCATTCTGTTCCCGATTGCCATCAAGTTGGGCATCGACCCGGTGCACTTTGGCATCATCATGGTGGTGAACATGGAAGTAGGCATGTGCCATCCACCGGTGGGGCTCAACCTCTACGTCGCTTCCGGGATAACCAAGATGGGTATCACCGAGCTGACGATAGCGGTGTGGCCATGGCTGCTCACCATGTTGGGCTTCCTGGTGTTGGTGACTTACTGGCCAACCATGACATTGTGGCTGCCACGCATGATGGGTATGGTGGCATGATATAGACCACGTCCAGTCAAAGGCTCGGGGGAACCCGGGCCTTTTTGGTTTTTGGCAGGGGTGCAGACCATATGGCAGTGAATGACTTTGGAGAATTCGGACCATGAAGCTCAACGACATGAAAATCTCCACCCGACTCATCCTCGGGTTCGGCGTGCTCGGGTTGCTGACGGCACTGCTGGGAGGCATCTCTCAGTGGAAGGTGGGAACCATCAACGCGCTGTTCGGCCAGGTGGTCAACGAGCGCATCCCCCGGATTGCCTCCGTCAATGCCATCAAGGCCGATGTCAATCTGATCGCCATCGCATTGCGCAACATCATCATTGTTTCGGACAGTGCCATCATCAAGAAAGAGGCCGACCGCATCGAAGCTGCGCGCAAGCGCATCGGCGGTGAGCTCGATGCGCTGGCTACCCAGATTACCTCCCAGAATGGGCGCGCACTGCTCAAGGCGGTGGCTGACCGACGTGCCGCGTACGACCCGCTCCAGTTGGAGGCGATGGAACTTTCGGTGGGTGGCCAGGTGTTTGAAGCCAAGGCCCATCTGCTGGAGAAAGTGGTGCCGGCGCAGCAGGTCTACTTTGATGCGCTCGACGGGCTTTTGCGCTACCAGGACACCCTGCTGAAAGAGTCTACCGATGCGACACAAGTGGCTTCAGCGAGTGTGGTGTATTTCATCAGCGCAACGGTGATTGCCGCACTGGTGCTGGGGGGTTTCATGGCGCTGCGGATCATCCGCTCCATCACCCGCCCCATCAACCAGGCTGTGCAGATCTCAACGGCTGTGGCACAGGGAGATCTGACCACCGAGTTCGACGCCAGCGGTAGCAATGAAACGGCGCGTCTGATGATTGCTTTCAAGGAAATGCAGGACCACCTGATCAAGGTGGTTACCGATGTGCGGGATGGCTCCCAGGGCGTCGCCACGGCGAGTGCGGCCATTGCCAAGGCCGATGCCGAGCTGTCGTCGCGCACCGAAAACCAGGCCAGTTCTCTGGAGCAAACCGCTGCCTCCATGGAGCAGCTCAGTTCCACGGTGCAACAGAATGCCGACAGCGCGCGCCAGGCCAACCAGCTGGCGGTCGATGCGTCTGCGACCGCGGTGCAGGGTGGTGAGGCCGTGGCGCAAGTGGTGGAGACGATGAAGGAGATCAACACCTCATCGCGCAAGATTGCCGACATCATTCAGGTGATTGACGGCATCGCGTTTCAGACCAACATCCTGGCCCTTAACGCCGCGGTGGAGGCAGCCCGGGCCGGTGAACAGGGGCGTGGTTTTGCGGTTGTCGCCAGCGAGGTGCGCAGCCTGGCCGGTCGATCGGCTGCAGCGGCACGAGAAATCAAGACCCTTATCAATGCCAGCGTGGAGCGTGTCGAGGTTGGCACCGTGCAGGTGGACCGTGCTGGTGCCACCATGACCGACGTGGTGAGCCGCATCCGCCGCGTGACCGACCTCATGGGCGAGATCAGTGTTGCCAGCGCCGAGCAAAGTCTGGGTGTCTCGCAGGTGGGCGAAGCGGTGAAGCTGATGGACCAGGTCACCCAACAGAACGCGGCCCTGGTCGAGGAGATGGCCGCGGCGGCGATGAGCCTGAAGTCGCAGGCCGAGGATCTGGTGCAGGTGGTGTCGGAGTTCAAGCTGAGAGAGTCCGGTCGACCCTTGCTGCGCTGATGGAAGCGCGTCGCATGGCGCCGCTGCGGGTACCTGCTGGCTGCCGCTAGGAAAGCGGCATCAACCCCGATGTCTTACAGAAGTACATTGCCTGATCGGCGACTGCCAGGATGTCTTTCAGGTTCTCTCCGTCCTTGGGATACCAGGCAAATCCGATACTGCCACCCAGACTGACAACCTCGCCGGAATCGAGCGTGACCTTCTCTGAGAGCAACTCGATAAGCTTGTGCCCCAGTGCGATGACCTGTTCTCGCTCAACGATGGATTCGATGATGAGGACAAACTCGTCTCCCCCCAGCCGTGCCACGGTGTCGGAGGACCTTACCGCCGCGGACAGGCGCTGGGCAACGGTGATGAGTACGGTGTCACCGGCCGCGTGGCCATAGGTGTCGTTGATCGCCTTGAATTTGTTCAGGTCCACCATGAGTACGGCAAACTGCTTCTGGCTGCGCTTGGAATGCTGCATGGCGCGTTGAAACCGGTCCATCAGGAGCAGCCGATTGGGCAGGCCGGTGAGGGGATCGAAGAAGGCATGCTTCTTCAGGGATTTTTCGGCTACTTGCAGCTTGGCTACATAGCGTTGCAGCTTGGCCTTGTAGACAAGCGTGCGCCGCAGCTTGATGGCCAGTACGGTGGCCGTGATGCATGCAACCAGTGCTATCGAAACCAGGATAATCGTGACCAAGGTAACCGCCCCTACATTCCATCCATTGTGGACGGGCGACCCGGCAATTACCACCGTTACAACACTCTTTTACATTTTCAAACACCAGAAACGCAAAAGCCCCACGAAGTTCGCGGGGCCTGCACGTTCGCCGCATTGCTGCAGCTATTTTCGTTACTAGCCAGTAACGTGTTCCGGTCAGAGTAGCACCGGTTGGTGGGTGAGGAGGATTTGGATCGGATCTATAGGAGTACCGCCTTTCTCAGGAGGCCTGGTTGGTGTCACCGACATCAGCCAAGGATTCCTTATGAAGCGACTATAGGCAATCGCTGGCGAAATACAAGGAGAATCCTGATTCAGCCCGATTGATTCATATCAACGAACGCCAATAGCGGCACGAAATTCACCCGAACGGGGGATGGCTTCCAGGTGACAACTGACACACATTTGGCGGATGCAGCAGACGGTAAAAATGATCGAAATAACGAGGTTTTCACGAGTGGATCCGTTCCTGTGCGTCAGTCGAATATCCGTTTCATGAACCTTGTGCCAGACCTTGCCCTTCCGAAAGGTGTACCGCGAGACCGGCTTGCCTATGTGGCTGGCGCTTACATCGTCTTGTGGCTGACATTCTGGTACTCCGCCAAACTCCTTGACGTCCTGGGCGGTGCGAGTCTCTGGTTTCTTCCGGCCGGGCTTCGCTTTTTCTCCTACATGGTCCTGGGGTGGCCGGCACTGGTGCTGGAGCTAACGGTGGTCCTGGTGGCGAATCTGGTGCAGTTGGTGATTTCGGGCATTCCTGCGCCAGTCCTTCTGAGTGCTCAGATGGGCTGGCTTGTGTACGACTGGTGTGCGCTTCCGGTCACTTACGCCGCGGCGCTATTGCCTCTTCGCCAGAAAATCAGTGGCCAATTCGATCTCGTTCGCCCGGAACACAGCCTTTTGTTCATCGGCACAGCCTTGGTGGCCAGCACCCTGGGCGCGATCGTTGGCACGCTGCATCTGGTTCTGGCTGGCATCGTTCCGCAAGGCATTGCTGTTCAAGCGCTTGGCTCCTGGCTCATTGGTGACTTTATTGGGATGGTGACGCTCACTCCGCTGCTGCTGGTACGCGGTTGGCCGCCGCTGAAGAAATTCCTGGAGATGGGGCGATGGGGTCCCGTTGGCATTACCGGTGAAGGTGCGACAGATCGCCACTCAGACCTCCAGGTAACTCTGGGTGCAATGCTGGCGTTGTTGCTGGTATTTGGCCTGCCTCGCGCTATGCAGTGGACACAGCAGACGCCTCTTGCTTCACTTCTGCTGTTGCTGCCGCTGGTCGCAACGGCCTTGCGTTATGGTTTGCGAAGTGCCGTCTTGATGGTGTTCTTGCTGGACAGTGGCTTGATCCTGAGCGTGACACTGTTGCAGCAGCAATCGGT
>CAJBVC010000777.1 GCA_903958915.1 uncultured beta proteobacterium | reverse complement strand
GATGTGTTGGGGAGTCATTCCGCTGGAGAGAACCCGAGGCACAGGTGCCTGGATACACCAGTTCATCGTGGCGCGCGCGCATTTGTCCGCGCAGCAACAGGGCCTGAGCAATGTCCCGGCGTGTACAGTGGCAGGGGTAGGCGCGGTCCTGCTGAATCAGTCGGTCAAGCGCGTTCTGGTACAGGGCCGTGCGCTGCGACTGTCGGATGGGGGGCGCATCAGGTACCAGGCCGCATTGCTGTAACTGTTCCAGGATGCGCTCGGTGGCGCCTGGTACCGTGCGGGCGGTGTCGACGTCTTCGATGCGCACCAGCCACTGCCCATGGTGGGCGCGGGCATCAAGCCAGCTCGCCAGGGCTGCCACCAGAGAGCCGGCATGCAGCGCGCCGGTGGGGGAGGGGGCAAATCGGCCCCGGTACATTAAGAGCCTCAGGCGATGTGCAGAGCGAGTTCCAGCCCCGACACGAAAGCGTCTTCGACGCGGTGGCCAAGACACCAGTCACCGCACAGCCCTACGTTGGTTCGCGCATCCCACAGGTGCGACTCACGCAGGGGTGCTGTGGTCTGCGCATGAACCCAGCGCTTGGTGTCTACAAAGGACGGTTGGGCATGGATGCCGGTGACTTCGGCAAAAGCCTTGAGTAACTTCGCCTGCACGCGTGCTACATCATCCTGCAGATGGTCGCTTGACCACTGGGCACTGGCTTGGACTGTCCAACGATCGATGGCCGCGCGGCCCGGCTTGGAGGATTCCCGTGCCAGCCAGGCGATGCGATGGTGGGTGCTGCGCGCCGCGTTCCATTGCGGCCCCAGACCGACCAGGCCAGGTTGCACCGCCTGCGGGAAGGCCAGCATGAGCGTCCAGCACGGCGCCATGGCAACGGGAGCCAGGCGTTTGAGCAAGGGCGCGGCGGGCGCACAGTCTTGCAGCAGCGCCCGGGCTTGTGGCGCTGGAATTGCCAGTACCACGGCATCGAAGCCAGAGAATACATGCGCACTGTCCTGAGCACCAGTGGTGCGAAGTTGCCATTGGCTGGGGTTCAGCGCGTCGCGCTCGATATGGGTCACCCTTGTTTCCATCTCCACCTGCAGCGCATCCACCAACGGCTGTGCCCAACGCACTGGAAGTGTGTTCATCCCGGGCGCTGGCACCCAGTGGGGCTCGGTCGGCGGCAGGCTGTTGGAGGCCAGTTGGCCATGCTCATCCAGCACGCGCACTGTATTGGCACTCCAGCGCTTGCATACCATGGGCGTCGTTTGCAATGCCAAGGAAAACCGTGCATCGCGCACGGTGAAGTACTGAGCGCCATGGTCAAACGTGCCAAAGGGGCTGTTGCGGGTGGCCATACGCCCGCCCAGGCGATGGCTTTTCTCCAGCAGCGTCACACGGTGGCCGGCCTGCACCAGCGTGCGGGCACAGGTAATGGCGGCCATTCCGGCTCCGACGATGGCGATGTGTTTTGGGGAGGGCATAAGTGTCTTTCAGTGCATTGAAACTTTTGTATGTGCCCTTTATACACGCTGCAGGGGGCACGCCCCATAGATGTTCGCGTGTCGCCACCCAAGGGTGCGATTCAAACGGATGTCGCTCTCGCACAGGCTCGGTCTCAACTCGATCTTCCAGTCGCATCGAAAAATGTAGCGGCGCTATGAGTTCAGGAGCGCACTACGCATGACTGGTGAGCGCTAGCGGGGCTTTTTATGAATAATTTCGCGCCGACACCGCGCGCCAGGTGGGT
>CAJBVC010000776.1 GCA_903958915.1 uncultured beta proteobacterium | reverse complement strand
GGGTCACCCGGGTGTAGCTGGTGTAGGGAAAAGCCGGATACAGGCGGCGCCCGTCTCTTGAAATGCCGTTATGCAGGGCGTGCCAGAAATCATCCGCCGTCCACTGCCCCAGACCTGTCGGCACATCGGGGGTCAGGTTGCTGCTGTAAATCTCGCCAAAAGGTGTGGCGATGGGCTTGCCTCCGGCGTAAGACGCGCCACTGGACGTGGTGTGGCACAGGGCACAGTTGCCTATGCGGGCCAGATAGGCTCCGCGCTTCACCAGTACCTGGTCCTGCTCTGCCAGGGGCGCTGTTACTGGCATTTGTGCCATCGCATGGGCCCGGCAGTCAAATTCCTTCGCTAATGGTGGCCCCGGTTCACCTGCCAGCGCAGGGACATACGGCGCAGGCGGTGTCTGACTGCCCAGCCATTGCGAGACGGCGTGCACATCGGAGGTACTGAGACGGTTGGCGACCTCGGCCATGCAGTCAGGCTCCTGGGTCCGCCGCTGTCCGGTGCGCCAGCCGCCGAGTTGGGCATTGAGGTAGTCGCGCGGCAGGCCCAGCAAGCCCGGCGTTTGCGGCAGCACGCCGGTCAGGCTCTTGCCGTGGCAGCGGGTACATGCCGGCAGCCCCAGCTGTGCATCGCCCTGGGTGACCAGCGCCTTGCCGCGCGCCAGTATTTCTGTGCTGGCTTTCACCGGTAGGGGTGCCGGGTACGGGGCAGACTGGCGCGAGAAGTGCAGCGCGATTTCACGCAGATAGGCATCGTCCAGTGTGGCCAGCAAGCCCCGCATCAATGGGTAATGCCGCCGCTCCTGCGAAAAGTTGCGCAGCTGGTTATAGAGGTAGTCCGCAGGTTTGCCTGCCAAGCGGGGATAGTAGCCATCGGGCCCGGCCTTGCCCTGCTCGCCATGGCAGGCGGTGCACGCGCGCACGCGCTCGGTCATGGAGTCTTCAAATGCAGTCGCAACTGCAGGAACAAGGACCACGGTCAGTGCACCGACAAGTCCGAAAAGCCGGCTTTGCCACACCAATTGCTGCTTCTTCATGGATTGAGCTTACCCCGGCGACTAGTCTTCTGTAGGAAACGACGCGCTCCAGCGCTGGTCCCAGTCATTTTGCAATTGGCGCCGGTCGCGTTTGGTGGGGCGCCCGTGCTCCAGGCTCTGCGCGGGTTCTGGCGCCAGACGGTTGCGCTCGGCGATCAGGGCACGCTGTTGCAGGCTCTCCGGTGTTTCGGTATACAGGAGTTGGGCGATGGGGGCAGCGCCGCGCTGCTCGCTGATACCTTGCACCACCACCGTGCGCACAACCTTGCCTTGCAGCAAGCGCACTACGTCGCCTGCCTTCACATCTTTCGATGGTTTGACGTCCTGCTGGTTGATCTGCACGCGTCCACGGTCGACTTCCTGCGTCGCCAGCGATCGGGTCTTGAAGAATCGTGCGGCCCACAGCCACTTGTCGATGCGCGTTTTTTCCATTGAAACTCCATTGTCGCAAGATTGCGCGAACGCATCGCGCGCTCGCCGACAGCCCTCGCTGCGCTATAGTTTGCTGCATGCCCCGGTTCGCCGCCAACCTGTCGATGCTCTTTAATGAGGTGCCCTTTGTGGAGCGTTTCGAGCGCGCCGCTCGCGCGGGGTTTGACGCGGTGGAGTTCCAGTTGCCCTACGCTTTCGAGCCTCAAGCCATCCGCAGGGAGTTGGACGCCAACCACCTGAGTGCCGTTTTGCACAACCTTCCGGCGGGCGATTGGAACGCCGGCGAGCGTGGTGTGGCCTGTCACCCGCAACGGGTAAAGGAATTCAGAGCGGGCGTGCAGCAGGGCATTGACTATGCCCTCGCCCTTGGTGTTCCCCAACTCAATTGCCTGGCTGGTATTGCGCCGGCAGGCGAACGGCCCGAGGTGCTCCATCGCACACTGGTCGACAATTTGCGCTTTGCTGCAGACGCATTGCAGCGTGCGGGGCTAAAGTTGCTGATCGAGCCGATCAACACCTTCGACATTCCTGGCTTCTACCTGCATGGAACCCTCCAAGCGCTCGAAGTACTGGATGAAGTCGCCGCGAACAACGCCTATGTGCAGTACGACATCTACCATGCCCAACGCATGGAAGGTGACCTGGCCGCAACGCTGCAACGTCACCTGAGCCGCATTGGACACATCCAGCTGGCCGACAACCCGGGTCGCCACGAGCCCGGAACCGGTGAGATCAACTTCCCGTTTCTGTTGGCGCATCTGGATCGCATCGGTTATCGCGGCTGGGTGGGCTGCGAATACATTCCCGCGACCACCACCGAAGCCGGTCTGACTTGGCGCCAACGTTTGTAATCCGAGGCCGCTGTGCAACCTTCACCCCTGACCGTCGATCCGCAAGTGCTGTTGCGCAACATGTTTGAGGCGGCCATCGCCAGCGCCCAACCAGCGCGGTGCCTTCCTGCCCATTTGCCGCGTCCGGAGGAACTCCAGGGCGGTCGCCTGATCGTTGTGGGTGCTGGTAAAGCCTCGGCGGAAATGGCCCGCGTGGTGGAAGCGCACTGGGACGGTCCCATGACCGGACTGGTGGTGACCCGCTATGGCCACGCCGCACCCTGCCAACATATCGAAATCGTGCAAGCCGCTCATCCGGTGCCCGACGCGGCAGGGATGAGTGCAGCCCAGCGTACGCTGGCACTGGTGCAAGGGCTTTCGGAGAAAGACCTGGTGCTGTGCCTGATTTCCGGCGGAGGCTCGGCGCTGTGGCCTCTCCCCCTGGATGGCGTTACGCTGCAAGACAAACAGACGGTGGCCCGTGCACTGTTGAAGTCTGGCGCAACCATCAGCGAAATCAATTGCGTGCGCCGCCACCTCTCGGGCATCAAGGGTGGGCGTTTGGCAGCGGCCTGTTACCCGGCACGGGTAGTGACACTGCTGATTTCGGATGTGCCCGGCGATGCCCCTTTCAATATCGCATCCGGCCCTACGGTCGCAGATACCACTACCTGCGCCAATGCGCTGACCATCGCCCGACGCTACGGCATTGATCTCCCGACATCGGTACGGG
>CAJBVC010000775.1 GCA_903958915.1 uncultured beta proteobacterium | reverse complement strand
GTGGACCTCAGTGTGGGCCAATTGCTGCTGCATCTGGGCATGTCGGGCAGTCTGTCCTTCGGGACCGAATTGCCGCCCTCCGGTCTGCATGACCACTTTGACATGCAGACCAGTCAGGGTCGCTTGCGTTTGAACGACCCCCGGCGGTTTGGGGCGGTGGTCTATGTCAGTGGCGAAGATGATCCGACTTCGTCAAAGCTTCTCGGCAAGTTGGGCATGGAGCCATTGACCGACGACTTTACGCTGCAGCGATTTGAGCTTGGTTTGAAGCATCGCAAGGCGCCAATCAAGCAGGTTCTGCTGGCGGGCGAGTTGGTCGTAGGGGTGGGAAACATCTATGCTTCCGAGGCGCTGTTCCGGGCTGGGATTCGACCCACCCGAAGTGCAGGTGCCATTGGCAAGCAGCGCGTAGCAAAACTGCATCGGGCGATCCGTTCGGTGCTGGCGCAAGCGGTGCAGGCCGGCGGCTCTACCCTGCGCGACTTTTCCAATGCACAGGGTGACCATGGAAATTTCCAGCTGCTGGCACAAGTTTATGGACGCGCTGGAGAGCCTTGCCAGGTGTGTGGTACCAGCATCCGTGCGATCCGCCAGGGGCAGCGTTCGACCTTCTTCTGCCCGGAATGCCAGAAGTCCTGACCGCATCTGGGCACCGCGGTGCTATATTGACGCCCTGTGAGGGGACACTTGGCTACTTCTTTCAACGATCAGTTTGACCAGCATGGCACATGGCGACGTGAGTTCGCGCTGCGCCTGAAACTGTTGGGCGAGTGGCTCAAGGACAACGAGTTGCTCGACGCTGCTGTCGAGGAGCGCTTGCGCAGGCTCGAAACGCAGGTGCGCTCCGACAAGGTCATGGTGGCGTTTGTTGCGGAGTTTTCGCGCGGCAAGTCGGAAATGATCAATGCCATTTTCTTTGCCGGGTACGGTCGGCGGATCATGCCTGCGGGCGCAGGGCGCACCACCATGTGCCCGACCGAAATGGGCTACGACGCAGAGGTTCCACCGTGCCTGCGCCTGCTTCCTATCGAGACCCGATTGCAACCCCAGGCTCTGATGGAGTGGCGCATGGCGCCTGAAAAGTGGACACGCCTGGACCTGGATGTCAACAATCCGCAGCAATTGGCGTTGGCACTGGAGAAGGTAGCAGAGACACTAAAGGTCACGCAGGACGAGGCCAGGGCCCTTGGGTTTTGGCATAACCAGGCGCCTGAAGACAACCCGCTGCTGGACGCCCAGGGCATGGTCGAAGTTCCCAAGTGGCGCCATGCGCTCATCAACATTGCACATCCTTTGCTCAAGCAGGGATTGGTCATTCTGGATACACCTGGCTTGAACGCGATAGGCGCGGAACCCGAGTTGACCGTGAGCCTGATCCCGCAGGCACAGGCAGTCCTCTTCATCCTTGGTGCGGATACCGGTGTTACCAAATCCGATTTGGCGATCTGGCGCGAGCATCTTTCTCCTGAAGCCGGCGACAGTAATTCCAGACTGGTCGTACTCAACAAGATCGACACCTTGTGGGACGCATTGAGTACACCGGCGCAGATTCAAGCGCAGATTGAGCGCCAGAAAGCGACTACCGCCGAAATTCTGGGATTGCCGGCCGATCGTGTGATCGCAGTTTCTGCGCAAAAGGGGCTGGTCGCCAAAGTAACCAACGATGCACCACTGCTGGCGCAGAGTTCTCTGCCGTTGTTGGAAGACGCACTGGGGCGCGGCATGATGGGGAAGCGCCAGCAGATTCTGGGTAACGCCATGGCCGGCGGAATTGGCGATTTGCGGACGGAGACCGGTCGTGTCATCAACATTCGCAAGCGCGACCTGACCGAGCAGATGGTGGAACTCAGCAGTTTGCAGGGCAAGAATTCTTCTGTCATCAAGCATATGCGTACCCGCATTTCTCATGAGCAGGCCGAGTTTGACCAGGGGGGTGCAAAGATTCATGCGGTGCGTTCAGTCCACCTCAAACTGCTGCGGGAAGTATTTGGCATTCTGGGTTCGGCAGCACTCAAGAAGGAAATGGCGCAACTCACGGCAGCGCTGATGCAGAAGGGCCTGAAGTTGGGCGTGAAGCGCGCTTACGGTGACACGTTCGATAGACTGCGCGCCAACCTCCAGCGGGTGCAGACACTCAGCGGCGAAATTCAGGACATGCTGGCTGCGACATTCCGCCAACTCAATGCAGAGCACGGTTTTTCCTTGCAGGCACCGGCCGAGCCGCAAGTCCTACGCTATGTGGAGGACCTCGATTCCGTGGAGCGCAGCCACCTGCAGTACCTGGGTCTGGGCAACGCGTTCAAATTGGCGCAGCCGGAGTTCTCGGACCGGCTGGTGCGCGCGCTGTCAACACGTTTGCGTGGCATCAACGAAGCCGCGTTGGCCGATATTGAACTATGGAGCAAGTCTGCGGCGGCGCAACTCGATGCCCAACTGCGTGAGCGGCGGCGCAATTTCACACGGCGTATCGAAGCGATCGACCGTATTCAGCAAGCCGCCGGGGGACTGGAAGATCGCATGGCTGAAATACGCCAGCAGGAAGCGGTGCTGAATCAGATCGATGCCAAACTCTCGGAACTCACGTCTTACCTGATTGCTGCCCGGGATTCCGCGCCTGCGGACGCATTGGCGCACGCCGCTTGAGCGGGGATTTGCATGACTTTGCCGCGCGGGTGGTCGCGTGGCAAAAGCACCACGGCCGCCACGATCTGCCGTGGCAAGAGACTTCCGACCCTTACCGGGTGTGGTTGTCGGAGGTGATGCTGCAGCAAACCCAGGTAGCAACCGTACGGACTTACTTCACACGTTTTGTGGAGCGGTTTCCCGATGTGTGGCAACTGGCTGCGGCCACCCAGGACGAGGTGCTGGGTTTGTGGAGCGGACTGGGTTACTACAGCCGCGCACGCAATTTGCATCTGTGCGCACAACAGGTCGTGACGCAGTACCACGGCCAGTTTCCCCGGCGGGCAGAGGAGTTGCAGACTTTGCCAGGGATCGGTCGCTCGACCGCGGCAGCCATTGCCTCATTGTGCTTTGGCGAGCGTGTTGCGATTCTGGACGCCAATGTCAAACGTGTTGTCACGCGGGTGCTGGGTTTTGATGCGGATCTGGCACAAGCCGTAAATGAACGTGCCCTGTGGGAAGCCGCAGGCGGACTTCTTCCCGCTCAACGAGTGGCCCGTACCAGCATGATGGACTACACCCAAGGGATGATGGACCTGGGCGCCCTGGTGTGCCTTCCGAAGAAGCCGCTGTGTACCACCTGCCCGGTATTGCAGCAATGTCGCGCTGCAGAGTCAGGCGAACCCCAGCGCTACCCGGTGCGCACCCGCACACTCAAGCGCAGCAGCCAGTCGCTTTGGCTCCTGTGGTTGCGCGGGGCCGATGGGTCAGTGTGGCTATACAAACGCCCCCCCACGGGTGTGTGGGCCGGCCTCTATTGCATGCCGGTGTTTGATTCCGACCATGAATTGCGGGAAGCACTTCCCGTGCAACTCCAGAAGCGCTTACGAATGCAACCGGCATTTCGGCATGTGTTGACGCACAAAGACCTGCACCTGCATCCGTGCGTAATCGATTTGCATCAAGGACAGAGAGCCGAGTGGGGCGAAGGACGGTGGTTCAGCGCTGCGCAGTGGCCTGCGCTGGGTCTGCCAGCGCCGATCAGGACGTTGCTGGAAGCTCCCGGTGGCGCTTGAGCGTGATGCGACGTTGGGAATAATACGCCGCCAGTTGCTCTACCAAATAGACTGAACGATGCTGGCCACCTGTGCAACCCACGGCCACGGTGACATAGCTGCGGTGGTCTCGCACCAGAGACTCAAGCCAACCATCGAGAAACTGGGCAATGCTGTCCTGCATCCGTCGCACATCGACTTGAGCCAACAGGAACTCTTGCACGCCGATGTCCAAACCGGTCTGCTCCCGCAAGCCGGGTTCGTAATGCGGGTTGGGCAGCATGCGGACATCAAATACAAAATCGGCATCGCTGGGCACGCCGCGTTTGAAGGCGAATGATTCAAACACCAGGGTCAGTTGGTCAGAGGGTGACGATATTAGCGCCTTGACGAACGCCTGAAGTTGGGCGGGACGAATGACACTGGAGTCGATCACATGGGATTGCTCGCGCAAGGCACTAAGCAATTCACGTTCGAGTGCAATGGCGTCAACGAGCGCGCGCCGCGCGTCGTGCGTACCAGGCTCCGACGGCTGCGACAGCGGATGCCTGCGCCGTGTCTCCGAGTAGCGCCGCACCAAGGTGTCAGCCGTTGCATCCAGAAACAGCGGCTTGACCAGAATTCCCTGGTCGCGCAGAGTCTGCAGTTGTTGGGGCACCAGGGGCAGGGATGCCGCGCTGCGCACATCCATGGCGATGGCAACCCGTTGCGCCTGGTGCTGCTGCTCCAGTTCCACAAACGCCACCAGCAATTCGGGTGGCAAATTGTCCACGCAATAAAAACCCGCGTCTTCCAGAGCGTGCAGGGCCACGGACTTCCCGGAGCCTGACATACCGGTGATGAGCACTATCTCCATCAAACGCCTGACTGCAACATTTCCTTGGCGTGTGCCAAGGTGGTACTGGACAACTTCTCACCGCCAAGCATACGGGCAATTTCTGCCACGCGGCGTTCGCCGTCGAGCACCGCAACCGTGCTCAGCGTGTGTCCATCTGCCAGGCGTTTGGACACCACCAGATGGTGATCACCACACGCTGCCACCTGTGGCAGGTGGGTGACTGCAAGCACCTGGCGGTCGCGTCCCAGTTGCTGCATCAGACGGCCAACCGTTTCTGCAACTGCGCCGCCCACGCCAGCGTCCACTTCGTCAAAAATCAAAGTCTGCGCGGTGCCCAGTTGGCTGGTGGTGACTGCAATTGCCAGTGCCATGCGCGAGAGCTCACCGCCAGACGCAACTTTGCTAACCGGACGGGGCGTGCTGCCCGCGTGCCCTGCCACCAGAAACTGAATGTCCTCCAGGCCACTTTGCAGCGGCTGGGAACTGGCTTCCAGTGCAACCAAGAACTGGCCGCCTTGCATACCCAGTCCCTGCATGGCCTGGGTAATG
>CAJBVC010000774.1 GCA_903958915.1 uncultured beta proteobacterium | reverse complement strand
GCAACGATGGCTGCGCTGACAATGGCCAGAATCACCAGGAACATGGCAATCTGCTTGGCCGCCGTGGCAATCAATTTCTCGATCAGGATGCCCTGCATCTGTGCTCGCGTGTAGACGCTTAAGTGCTTCCAGCGCCTGATGGGTTCGGCCACCATATCCGGGTCCGTACCGGGTTCTATCTGCACCAGCACGGCGTTGACCGAGGTGTTGGTACTTTGCGAGGCGATTACCGCATCCAGCAAGCCGGGCACGCCGGGGCGGTTCAGTGCTGGACTCTGTGCTGTGCGGGCGCGGTGCGCCCGAATGGCATCGTTGTCCTTCAGAAACTGGGCCTCCTGCGCATCTTTCAGCGGGATGAAAACCATCGGGTCGCCGCCCGAGGAGACCATGCGGCGGGTCAGCCCCACCACGGTGTACTCGTTGCGCCGAATGCGGATGCGATCACCCAGCACGAAGCCACTGGCAATGTCGGCTACTGCCTCATAGTGGCCACGGGTAAGACGTCGCCCGTCGACAAGGTAGCCGGGTTGCCCTGGATGGCCCGCACCGTCTGGCGGGATGCCGACCACCATGGCCCGCACATCGCGTGCTTTGCCATCGCCCACTTGGCTTACCTGCATGGACAGATAGGTGACATTGGCAACGCGCGCCACACCCGATATGCCCAGGATGCTGCGGTAGGTGTCGTCGTTAAGGCTTGAGGACTCGGCGTAGGGGCCTTGGGTATCCTTCTGTACCACCCAAAGGTCAGCCCCGCTGTTGTCGAGCAGCACCTTGGCATCGTCCACCATGCCCCGGTACACGCCAGCCATGGTCAGCGTCACGCCAATCAATAGCCCGAGTCCGACACCCGTGAACACGAACTTGCCCCAAGCGTGCAGAATGTCGCGTCCGGCCAGGCTGATCATGATGACTTGCCCATGATACGGTCCACCACCTTGATGCGGCTGTTGGCATCCAGCGCCTTGAAGCTGTACACCACAATTTGTTCGCCTCCAGTGAGACCTTGAAGAATCTGCACGCGGCCTTCAAGGTCCGTGGCGCCGGTTTTGATGGGTGCAAAACGTAAGCTGCCGTTCTCAACCACCCATACGCCAAGGCGCCCATCCACGCGTTGGACGCTGGCATTGGGCACCACTGGCATCGACTGCTGTGCCGCCAGTGCCACCGTAACTTCCGCCAGCTCACCAATCGGCGGCA
This sequence comes from uncultured beta proteobacterium, assembly GCA_903958915.1. Taxonomy (GTDB): domain Bacteria; phylum Pseudomonadota; class Gammaproteobacteria; order Burkholderiales; family Burkholderiaceae_C; genus Allorhodoferax. Next base: position 2,662 of record CAJBVC010000774.1, on the reverse strand, counting down.
GTACTTGAGGAATTTTTGAAAACGCCACCTTGGCCAAAATTTCTTCGGTGACGGCGTCTGCATGGGGTTCAATGCGCAAAACCTGTCCAGGCAGCAATTCACCAGCACGCGAGCGCAGGACGATTTGCGCCGGAAGTTGGGCGCTTAACCCTTGTGCTCGCTGCTGATCGAAGCGAACGCTGACCCAAATACTGCCGGGCTCGACCACTTCAACCACTGCTTGTCCGGCAACCACAGTGGTGCCAGGGTCGGCATCGCGGCGGGTGACGATTCCATCGACCGGCGAAATCAGACGCAGATTTGCCCGCTGGCGAACCAGGCCGTCACGATCTGCCCGAACGCGGTTCAGTTCCTGGCGTGATGCATCAAGGTTGGCGCCAGCCGCTGACAAGGATGCCTGGGCAATCTGCAACTCTTGTCGTTTTGCCTGTGCACCTTCTTCGCTGACCGAACGGGCGACCAGCAATTGCTCGTAGCGCTTGGTCTGGATTTCCGCAAACGCTTTGCGGGCACCCACTTCCTGAACTTGCGCCTCAACCGCCAACAGGGTGGCTTCCGCCCGCTTTAGGGTCGCCTCTTGGGCACCAATCTTGTCGTCCAAGTCGACCGGGTCCATCTCGCCCAGTACTTGGCCTTTTGCGACATGATCCCCTGTTTGAACCTCCACACGCTTGATCCGTCCGGCGAAAGTGGGACCGATCTTGTGGGTAAACCGTGCTTCTACTGAACCGATACCGAACAAGGCAGGCTTGATACCCTGGCTGTCGACACGAACCACCGTGACTGCAACCGGTGCCATTGGCCCAGCCTGCAGCGCAACGTAGCCCAGCAAGCCTACCAATAGAACGATGACGCTCGCCAACGCGATGGTTCGTCCATGCAGTGAGATGAAATTTTTCATTGGACGTGCCTCATACCGCGTTGATAAATTGCAAAGACACCAGGCGCGTTGGTGCGCATGCGCAGAAGATCCCCAGACAGCAAGGACTGCATCACCAGGCCCTGAATGGTTCCGACGAATAGCGTGGCGGCAGCTTGGGTATCCACCTCAGACGTGATTTCACCGACAGCCTTACCCTCCTCGATGCGTGCACGTATGCGCTCGGAATAGCGCTGGATCAATGTTTGGGCCATTTTTTTGGCGGCCGTGTCCTCCGTGCTTTGCAGCTGACCGAACATCATGCGTGGCACGCCTGGGTGTTCCACCACAAAGTCGATGTGGCTCATGAACATGGCCTGCATTGCAGCCAACGGTGAGGCAATGCCCTCTGCGGCACTGTCGATTCGCTCCAGTAGGCGGTCGGCCACCCACTCCATGACGGATTGCCAAATGGAGTCCTTGCTGGGGAAGTGCCTGAATAGCGCTCCCTGAGTCAAATTCATGTGCTTGGCGATAGCCGCCGTCGTAATGTCGCTGGGGTTTTGCGAACCCGCCAGCGCAATGACAGCCTCCACGGTGACTGCCCGTCGTTCATCTGCAGGCAGTTTTGTTTGGGGAATCAATGACGTAACCATAGGAAGTACTTTGAAGGTAGTAATTAGTTACTATCTTACCGGAAAGAGAAGTAATCATCAACAACTGTGCGAGACCAATGGGGAAGGCAGGTCTACCATTTCCCAAGCTACGTTAGACCCACAAATCACTCGAAACTGATCGACGAACTGGCGACGGCCGTAGTCAGCCGCAGCGATGACCCCAGTGCGGCGCTGTTAAATCGCGTGGCGCCGCATCGACATCAATGCCGATAGCGACCGTAGCCCCCGTAGCCAATGCCGAACTGGATGGCAATGGGCGGGTAATAGGGTTGGTAGTAGTAGGCGGGATAGGCCGGTGACATGGCCATCGTGGTCCTGGGCAAGAGATAGACCGGCTGAGTGCTTGTCGGCGCTTGGGCTTGCTCGTCAACCGGTGCAACGCCACCGACTGCAGTCAACTGGAGTTCCACGGTGGCGCCAGGGGCTTGCGGCATCTGCACCGCATAGCGTTTCCCAGCGTATTCGTAGACCACGTTGTAGGCAACAACACGGTTTTCATAGAGGGTTCTAACTTCGCAATGCTGCACGTTATCGACAAATACCGGGCCTGGGTTTTCCAGACGATCTCCAACAATCGAGCCTCCTATGGCCCCGAGCATGGTGGCCGCAGCGCGTCCGCCTCCAGTGCCCGCGGCGCTACCGATCGCACCACCGGCAAGGGCACCCAGCAGTGCGCCGGCACCCGACTTGGGAACTTGTACTGCCACCTGCTCCGTGGTGCACACCTTGCGTGGAACACCCACCTGCTGCATCACCGGTGTGGCAGATATCACTTGACCGATTTCCTGGGCCATAGCTGAACCCGCAGTCAGCATGAGGATGGGGGCTGCGAGCACAGCTTTGGCGATCACTTGTGTGTGTTTCATGATGGACTTTTCGTAAGATAAGAATTGGATAGGGGAGTCGGCGCAGGGCTGGGGCGCCCTGCGCTGACTGGCCCTGCATGGAGCTTTAGTTACCTGCGGGAACCGGCACCGGTGCAGGCGTCACCAGACCGGTGCCGGGGGTATGAATCCCACGGCCACCGTTGGAGCCTGCTCCCTGTCCTGCTCCTGGTGTGGCAGTGCCAACGCCGGTGCCCGGGGTATGGATGCGCGTTTGCAGGGGCGTAGCGCCTGGAAGCAAG
>CAJBVC010000773.1 GCA_903958915.1 uncultured beta proteobacterium | reverse complement strand
TTCTGCTATCTCTTCGGCTGGCTTCTGCGCTACCCGGAAGGCCTTTTGATGTAGCGCCATCAGGGACTCCAGGAACGCACTGGTCCGCGTGGACGGGTAGGCAATACTGTCGAGGCCCTCGCGCAGGGTCCCCAGCAACAGGGGTACCAAACGCGTCAACTTGGCGTACTTGTTACGCGTCAAGGTGGGGTGCGTACTCCACAGCAAGGCGGAAATAAAAGCCTGGTACTTGTCGGCCTGTGCCGATCCCGTGCCGCCCGTGATACGCGCTTGTGCCACCACCTGCGACCAGGGTCCGCACAGAAAATCGACGACAATCTCAGGCACCAGTGCCGCATCGGGGTGGGCGTCGATCTCCCGTGCGATTTTCTCTGCGAGCAGATTGCGTTCTTCGGCGTGCTTGAGCACTTTGACAGCGTCGCGCTGGCCCATTTCGCGCTTCTGCTCGACCTGCTGCCAGCGCTGGCGCACCTCCGCCAATGCCTGCTCGAACGGGTCCGCGTTATCGATCGCCGCATTCAGCAAAGGAGCAATGCCCTGCTCCACACCATGCATAAATGCACCAAATCCATCCGTGCTCTCGGAGGCAAAGGCAAGGCTGCGGTCGGTGATTTCACGGATCAGCACACGTGCTGGGTGCTGCTTATTGGAAAATACGCGCTGGTCGATCAGCGCCAGCCGCAGCAATGCAGGCTCCAACCGGCGAACACATTGCTGCACCGGTTCCAGCAGCCGGATGTCGCGCGCAATGTTGTCCACCATCAATGTGACCACTTCAAGGCTCAGCGATTGGCCCACACCTTGCGCCTGTACCCGCAGTGCCTGCCGCACCGCATCAACGGAATTGTTCTGTTGCACAAAAGGGGCAACCGGTGTCTCGCGGCGCTTCTGCAGACGCTGCACCATGTGGTCGACCTGACGCATTTCGTTCAAGGCCTCCAGTGCGGCAGGGACGGTGGCATCAAATTCCGGCGCAGGCATCTCAACCGCGTCGCCGGGTGCATCTTCAAACTCTTGCGCAAACCGCTGGGAAAAAACCTCCAGCGCGCTCTTGCCAGCCTGCTTGTCGAGTTCGCCCGTCAATAATTGCCGCAACCGATCCAGAGTCAGAAGTACTGCTTCCTTGCCCGGAGTCGCATCAGTGGATGGCAACTTGCCAGCTGGTTGCATCGCTTGCGGTGGTGATGCAGCCGCGCTCCCAGCAACCTGCGCGCCCGGAGTCGATGCGAGTTGGGCGATCCCTCGCCCTACGCCCAAAGCGGTAGGAGTCTGAAGCACTGCATAACCAGCCGCCGCCACCCCCTGGCTGCGCAACTGCGCCGAGAGCGCGAGGTACATTCGCCGCAACTCCGTACCCAGCGCAGCACTCATCGCGCCAAGCCAGTCGAGCTGCGTCGTCGACGGCAGGCCCGTCTGCTCAACGACCTCTTTGAGCGCGTTGACGTAGACCTCGGGACGCAACGGATTGCGCTCGGCATTGACTGCTCCCAGGCCCAAGGTCGTACAGATCAGCGTGTTGAACTCATTGAGACTGCTCTCCACCGCAAGCATGGTTACCTGCTGGACGCGTGCGAGCGCCACACTGGTGAGCACTTGCACCTCGTCCATCAGCTCCAGTTGGTCAAATTCCAGTTCTGCCACTGGCGTGGATGCAACAGGCTGGTCGCTGGATGGTTCACTCTGAAACGATGCATGCAGTGCCCGCGGAAAATGCCGCGTCAGCGCGGGCTCCCACTGGCGCAACTGGCGCACCGAGTCCTCCAGCTTGTCGCGTTCACGCAAGTCGCGCGTAGTCGCTTGGCGCGTCTGCAGAATCAGACGCGCGGCGTCCATGAGCTTGCCCATCAATGCCCCGCCGCCTTCCACGGCCTGCTGAACGGTCGCCTGGTACAGCGCTTGGTGCCTGGCGGATGCAGGTACGGACACGGCCATTGCTACTTTTCCTCGTCTTACTTGAGCGCCTTGAACCGCATACGCTTGGGTTTGGCACCCTCTTCACCCAACCGCTTCTTCTTGTCTGCCTCGTATTCCTGGTAATTGCCGTCGAAAAAAGTCCACTGGCTGTCACCCTCGGCCGCCAGAATGTGGGTCGCGATACGGTCCAGAAACCAGCGGTCGTGGCTGATCACCATGACCGACCCGGCAAATTCAAGCAAAGCGTCCTCCAGCGCGCGCAGCGTTTCGACGTCGAGGTCGTTGGATGGCTCGTCCAGCATCAGTACATTGCCACCCGCAATCAGTGTCTTGGCCAAGTGCAGACGCCCGCGCTCGCCACCCGAGAGTGTGCCAACGCGTTTTTGCTGGTCGCCGCCATTGAAATTGAAGCGCCCGCAGTAGGCACGACTCGGCATCTGGAATTTGCCGACGGTCAGGATATCCAGCCCGCCAGACACATCCTCCCAAACCGTCTTCTCATTGGCAAGGTCGTCGCGACTCTGGTCCACAAATGCCATCTTCACGGTAGACCCGATAACAACGTCACCCGAGTCCGGCTTTTCCTTGCCCGAGATCAATTTGAAGAGCGTCGATTTACCCGCACCATTGGGACCGATGATGCCGACGATGGCACCGGCAGGGATGGACATCGACAGATTGTCAATCAACAGGCGGTCACCAAACGACTTGCTCACCCCCTTGAACTCGAACACCTGGCTACCCAGTCGCTCCGCTACTGGTATGAAAATTTCCTGCGTCTCATTGCGCTTCTGGTACTCGTAGTCGCTCAGCTCCTCGAAACGCGCTATGCGCGCTTTGCTCTTGGCCTGGCGCCCCTTGGCGTTTTGACGCACCCACTCCAGCTCCTTCTTCATAGCCTTGGTGCGCGCATCTTCGGTACGCTGCTCCTGTTCCAGACGGGCCTCCTTCTGCTCCAGCCAGGTGCTGTAATTGCCCTTGTAAGGAATACCGTAACCCCGGTCGAGTTCCAGAATCCACTCGGCTGCGTTGTCCAAAAAGTAGCGGTCGTGCGTGATGGCCACCACGGTACCGGGGAAGCGCTGCAAGAATTGCTCCAGCCAGTCCACCGACTCCGCGTCCAGGTGGTTGGTGGGCTCATCAAGCAACAGCATGTCGGGTTTGGACAACAGCATGCGGCACAGCGCCACCCGACGTTTTTCACCGCCAGACAGCACCCCCACGACGGCGTCCCAAGGCGGCAAGCGCAGGGCGTCGGCGGCAATCTCCAACTGGTGCTCCGAATCGGTGCCTGCAGCAGCAATCACCGCTTCCAGCCGCGCCTGCTCGGCAGCTAACGCGTCAAAGTCGGCATCGGGTTCACCGTAGGCGGTGTAAACCGCCTCCAACTTGGCCTTGGCCGCAAACACTTCCCCCATGCCGTCCTCCACACTTTCTCGCACCGTGTGCGCGGGGTTGAGTTGTGGTTCCTGAGGCAAATATCCGATGCTGAGGCCCGGCATGGGCGTGGCTTCACCCTGGATATCGTGGTCCAACCCGGCCATGATCTTGAGCAGCGTCGATTTGCCAGACCCGTTCACCCCCAGCACACCAATTTTTGCACCTGGAAAAAAACTCAGGGAGATGTCTTTGAGAATCTGACGTTTGGGCGGCACGATTTTGCCGACCTTGTTCATGGTGAATACGTATTGAGCCATTGCGTTGCTGTTTTCGGAGAGGTAAAACCTCCATTATCGACTGCCTACCCTGGCCGAGCGGGGAAAGTCGCCCTTTTGGTGGTTTTCAACGCGCTCCCTGGCCCTTGTCCATGTCGTTGAGCAAGGCTGCCTGGGCTACCGCGTCGAGAGCATTGTCGATGACACGTCCGTCGGAAATCAGGCGAATAAGCCCCAGCCCATGCAGCCGGTCCATCGTGCGCCGTGACATCGAGTGCGCCAACCCGCCGCCCGAAATGAACATGAACAGGGTGCGGTGCGGGCTGGCCCAGGTCAACTGTGCACGCACCCACTCACGTCCCACCGCCAAATCGACCCAGGAGCCGGTCACCAGGTTATCGGCAGACCACAATTGCTCCTGGCCAGGATCGGCTACTTCCGGCTCATCGGGCAGCACGGCGGGCTGGGGTGCCAGCATGTCCATGTAGCCTGAATCGGCCGCTTCGTCATCGGCCATCCAGTAGTCCTCGGCCGATATCGGCGCAGCATTCACCGCAGTGGCGTCCTCGGTAACCGGGACCAACTGCTCCGTGTCTGCGGATATCGCAGTCGAACGTGTACCTTCAAACGCCTGCTCATGGAAGGTAATGAGCTCATCGAAAAAGGCCGCAATGCGCTCGGGTGGATAGGAAATCAATGCCAGGCCCTGCCGCATTTTGACCAGCAGCGAGGGAACCATCTCCACCAGCCGTGTGCGGTTGCGCCGCGCCAGACGCAATTGCACGCTCCACAGCAAGTCGTCCACCATCGCAAGGTAGCCGTCGGAGTCCACCGTGCCGTCGGTACATCCCAGTTGCGACTCGGCAACCACTTGCGCCCAGGGCCCGCGCAAGAAATTGCCCACCATCTCCGGTATCTTCTTGTCCTGCATGCGTTGGGAAAAATCGACGGACAGTTTTTGCGCCAGCAAGTTACGCTGCTCGGCGTGCAACAAGCCACGCGCCGCCTCTTCGGCCCGAAGACGCTGCTCGTGCTCATCTTTGGCCCAGCCTTCCTCGAGCTTGCGCAACAGGCGCGCGAACGCAGCAGCGTCACCTTCACCCCCCACCAGCACGCTCACCGAGTTGTCGAACGCCTTTTGAAACCGCGCAAATCCCAACTCCTGCTCAGACGAGAAAGCCAGGCTTCTGCTGGTCAATTTGTCCATAAATTGGCGCGCCGGGTGCTGTCGGTCGGTAAAGAACCTTGCATCGTTCTGGGACAGCTTGATCAGGATCGGCTCCATCTCCTTCAAACCACGCCGCACGGGACCCAGCAATCGGCGGTCCTGCATCAAGTTTTCCAGCATCATCAGCACGACCTCTTCGCCAAGCTGGCGGCCCAGCTTCTTGCTTTGGGTACGTTCACGCTGCACTACCGAATTACCTTCGGCCGATGATTGGGCCGAACGTTTGGCGGCATTGGATTGATCGGCCCGCTGCGCCAGCCGCTTCATCATCGGTTCGAGCAGTTTCAGGTCCTCCAATGCCTCATACGAAGCTGGCACCGTATGCGTAAAGTCCTTGATCCCTCCGGCCTGCGATCCCGGGTCCAGCTCACCCGACAACAGTTTGCGTAACTTGTCCAGCGTCAACAGGGTTCGGGTCAC